>NZ_JBVHMR010000007.1:0-215352 GCF_055558375.1 Streptomyces sp. NPDC025793
CGTCGACATCGAGGATGAGGCCTACACACCCGGCACCGCGAGCATCGACCGGCGCGTCCCCAGCACCCCGGCAACGTTCGTGGTCAACGCACTAGAGCTCCATCATCGGGCACGGCCCGCTCCAAGGCGGTGTAGAGGGCTGACCGGGCAGCCCGTGTGTCTTCGCACGTGACCACGTACTGGGCAATCTCCCGGAAATGTTCCTGCGCCACGCTGCGTTCCGCGATCTGCAGAGGGCCCACCCAGTCCAAGGTCTCCTGCATGTCTTGCAGGATGCTCATGCGGAAGTCTAGTCGCGCCATGTCCTGAAAGGCCCCGAGGGCGCCGACAAGGGAGGTCAGGTTCTCCGCCGACCTGGAAAGTATCGACCGGCCGGACAGGATCCCGATTACCTCGTCGAGATCTGCTGGCGTCCATGTCGCGGCCAGACAATATTTCCGCGCATTTACCACCGCCGCCTGGAGAACGAGCCGTTGAGGAAACTCGGCGGCCAGCACCTTGAGTTCTTCCAGGGCTTGAGGCGTGCCACGCCGACTCAAGGTGACGGGGAGGGACTCTCGCCATCTTTGCGCGTCCTCAGTAGTTGTAACGCGGTGCACCCCTAGTCGAAGGGCAAACGTGTCCTCGGGGTACCGCGTGTTGAGCCACCGATAGAGATGCGCCAGCAGTGATTCGTCCGCTGAATCCTCGAAGAGATGCCGAGTTGAGAGGTCAGCACAGGATTCGACAAGCGAACTACTGAAGGATTCGGCTCTCGCGGCCACCTCCAACACGCGCGGCCAAGTAGTTGCAGCGTCTGCCGCCAACAGCGCCTGGGCGGCAAGCACCGAAAGCTGGACCTCCGGTTCTTCGCATTCTCCGGCGGCGTCGAGTACGTCCTCGGCGAGCATCCGGGCGAAGGGGTAGGCGTCCGCGACGAGACTGGTCAAGAGACGCGACCAGACATGAACAAGGACAGCCCGAGAGGCCGGCAGATCCGGCACGATGAGGGCTTCTGACGGAGCAGGGGATGGGAAGCCCGGCACCAGCTTTGCTGAGGTGGAGCGCAGCAGACTTTCGAGCGCTGCTGCCAGGGCGCTCGACCACTTCGGGTCGAGGTTCTGCAGCACCAATGGCTCGACTCCCTTGGCCAGATCCGCGCGCGCCGAGCAGAGCACGGTTTCGGCTAGTTGCTCACTCGCGTGCTGAGCCGCCGTCCATAGCAGACGACCGCTAGTCTTCGACGACAGGGGAGAAGGCGCTACGATCGCCGCGGTCCAGCCCGCCCATGCCTCGCGGGGCAGGTCGTCTAGCCGGGTTGCGTGGTCGAGCAGCGTCAGCGCCAGGTAGCCAGCCCAGGCGCGTTTATCCCATCGCTCTTGGCCCAGCCACTCTTTGGCGTGATCGTTTTCGCTCTGGAGGTAGTGGAGGGCACACTCAGGCAATGTCGCGAGTTCTTCTGGACCGTAGACGGCGTATCCAGGCCAGTTGGTGATGTCTACATCAGATTGGTGTTCACCCTTCCCTGTTTCGGGGTTGATCTGCAGGTTCCACAGGAAGGCCCAGAAGCTGTCGCTGTCCTGATTTCTTGCTTTCTCAAGCCGTTCTCGCTGATTGGTGATGAATGCGGCTGCATCGGGCCACGAAGCCTTCAGGTTGGCGCGATAGTTAGTCCGCCAGGCCTTTGCTAGAGTCCCTTGTACCTCGATGCCCTGGTAGAACCATTCAAGTTCCGGCCAAGCTGGATTATCTTGCCGCTGGTACGCCGTCTCGAAGTGGTCCGCCCTCTCTTGATCGAAAAGCTTCGCGGCGAGGCTTCCGTACCACTCGTCTAGCGGGGGGTTGTTGATCGCTGCCTCTGCACGATCCAGTCCCCAGTGGAAATCTTCGGCATCCAGCAGCACGAAGCGATTGGCATGCGGGTGCGGGGGCTTGTGCAGTACGGAACGATTGCTGTCCCACCCACGTACGATGAGCCAGGTGAAATACTGAGCAGACTGCCCCGTCTCAGTACCGCATCGGACGAGTGCATCGGCCAGCTTACGTCGGAGGTCTCGGACGGCCGGAGGTTCCAGGCCGTCGGGCGTCAGTCGATCGAGGGCATAGGGGTAAGCCAGGTTGGCGTGTTGCAGAAATCGTCTCGTGACCAGCTCAGCGATATCCGGCAATAGGCGCTCTGCGTAACGAGAATCCAGCGCTCTATCGATCACGCGGGAAACGAACGAACCCGCGGCACCCGTGTGCGTAGAAGTGGCGATAACCCCGCCCCCGCCAACCTCAGAATCACCGACCAGCCAACTGATGACGTGACCGATGTCGCCTTCCGGGCATTCGTCTGGCAACGTACTCAGGAAGTGCTCATAGGCTCCATACGAGTAATCGTTCCCTGAGGTACAAAGCATATTAAGCATCCTCGCCGTGTCGAGGAGGCGCGGCCAGAGTAGGGACAGCAAGGTACCTCGAAGCCCTTGCTCTGAGCCGAGGGCACCGTCGGCCGTCGTGTCGAGGGCGCCCAGGACCTCCATCAGGGAGGGTGCAGCCTTGACGTTGTCGCAGGCGAAGGCGGCTCGGGCAGCGCGTGAGCGCTCCGATTCCGGCCAGAGCTCGTCGGCTGTGACCGCCAGTAGAGGGCCCATCAGTTCGGGCCCGGGACTCTGCTCGGCCAGCCGCAGGGCCACACGAGCCCGGGCATAGGCCGGCCAGTCGTCGACGAAACTGGAGGGGTCGGTATCCAGGGCTGGGACGAGCTGTGCGGCGAGTGTCGGGTGTCCCAGCTTCCAGCGAGTCAACTGCCACGGGATGTCGCCAAGTTCCACTGCGTCAGCACGGTCGAGAAGTCGGCTGACGACCAACTTCTTTATGGCGTCGGAGCGCACCAAACCGCTGTGCATGGTCAGACTCTCGGGGTCGGCAGAGGCCAGCCATTCGGTGTGTCCGGGATCGAGTGCCACAAGCCACCCTGCTGTCTCTCGAAGAGACGCCGGGATGCCAGCAGACTCCTGGTCTGGAGCCTCCACCAGGAAGAGGCGTCGCAGTGCAGCAACACTGACTGAACGGTCGATGAGGTACCGAGCGGCGAGATACGCGGCTAGCGAGGAATGGCGGAACGATAGCCGAAGGTCACCGTTCGCTGTAAACAGCCCAGTGGCGAGCGTCTCTTGAACAACGGCCCGCGTCACTTCAAAGTGATCACCCGGAGCGGTCTCTTCGACTCCGCCCGTCAACATGGCCACATCCAGGTCGGACGCCTGCGGCTCATCCACTCGGACGCTTCCGTACCGCACTGTACGGCGGCCCGAGAGCAGCATCCGCGCAGCTATCCGGCCAGCAACGCGGATCCGCTGAGACCAGGTAGTCGCCAGCACGCGCACGGGGATACGTTCGTCGTTGTACTCGTCGGCGAGTAGCTGAACTCCCTCGACAAAGAGTTCTTCCGCCCCGTCGGCGATCCGGCGGTGCCTCTGATACCCCCTGACTATCAGCTCGAGGGTCAGCGGGACGCTCGCCAGCGCGCCTGAGCGTACAGCGACCACACGCGAGATGAGCTTCTCGCCGGGCACGCCGGCGCTATCCGCGAGCATCACCGCGTCCGCGCGGGACAGCGGGGCTAGATCCACCAGCGAGCAACAGCCGAAAGCGCCGCGGAGAACATTGGTGAGCACGGCAGGGTAGTCACCCGTCCGGCAGGCCAGCAGCAGCCGAAGGCCGCGTACATCTTTCTTCTTGAGGGAGCGCTTGAGGTAGATGGGCAGGCTGCGGGCGAGCATGTCACTTTCATCTACCTGGTCGAGCACGATCGTCAGGACGCCGGTCCGCTCGGCATCTCCGTTGCTAGCCGTATCAGGTAGAGCCTTGAGATGGTATCCGATCATCTCCTCGTACATGGGCTCGGTCAGTTCGGCACCGTAGACCCAAACGTACCTGTCCGACCCATCGCCGGTAGATGGATCGTCCCAGGCAGGCAACCCCTCGACCAGCGACCGGAGCACTGAGGTCTTGCCAATACCTGGTTCGCCGAGTAGCACTGTCGCCCCCGTACGGGGGAGGTCGCTGGGTGCCACGAGCGCCCCGGGCTGGGGCTCGGATCCGTCGATTCTGGCGAGCAGGTAGTTGTGGTCCTGTCCGAGAAAGCCGTCCTCGTCCAGTGGGAAGAGGTCCTCGTCCGGGTTACTGTCGGCACGCACGCGGCACCAGCGCTGTGCGCGCGTCGTGAACACCTCCGAGCTCATTCGTCGCCGATCAGCGCGCTGAGCGGCTCCAGCGCTCTGTCGTCCGGACAGGCGTTCTCAAGTACTGTGTACAGTGCCTGCCGAGCAGCTGGCGGATCTCGGTAGGCGTTGATACGTCGGACGATCTCCCGCAGGTGCTCACGAGGGACGGCTCGCTCTGCCGCACTGAAGGGGCGCGGCAGACCCAGGACGCGTCCCATGTCCGCCAGCATGTCTTGACGGAAGTCCGCCCGGGCCATGTCAGCGAACTGCTCCAGAGCGTCTACCAGTTCTTTATCGGATATGAGGACCTCCCCGACAACGCTCCTAGAGGCGGGTCGAGCGAGTGCGTCCTGATTCGTATGGCCTGCGGAACCTGAGGCCGTACGAATCTCTCCGCTGGCGGCCGAAGTCTCCTGGCCTGCGGCGAGGCCGCACAGGCAGGCGGCCAGCGCGGCGGCGGCGTGTGCTGCGGCGCGGTGCTGTGAACCATCACAGTCAGCGGCGGCTTTGTTCGCATCCGCGTGATCACTGATGCCGCGGATTGTCAGGATGCGGAGCCCGTCTGTGAGTTCGGCGGCATGAGCCACGCCGGCGCTCTCCATCTCGACAGCCACTGCGTCCCCGTAGTTGAACCCAATTTGGTCGCGGAGTGGCGAGTCCGCCGCGTTCAGGACGACCTCCCCGGCCACGATCGGCTTGAGGTGCACCTCGGGATAACGGTCGCCCCAAGCGTCGCGTACCGCCGGTGCCAGCCTTGCGTGCCACGCGGTCCCGGTGAGGCTGACCCCCGCTGCCTGTTCCAGCCGATGCGACACCGCACCTGGCACTGGTCTGGCCAGAAAGCCGTCTTCCGTGTCCTTACCGGGGTGTGCCCAGTAGATCTTGTTCGCCACCACCACATCGCCGAGCGCAACCTCAGGCTTCAGGCCACCGGCAACCCCGACAAAGTACATCGCTTCGGGCTCGAAGCACTGCCGGGCTCGTTCCGCGAGGATTCCGGACCGCAGGTTCCCCGCGCCCACCCGGGCCACAGCCACCTGCCAGGGCACCCCTGACAGCGTGCCCATAACAAACTGTGTACCCATCGGATGAACCAGCATCTCCCGGTCCTCCAGCAGCGCTAGCACCGCCTCGAACTCCACAGGCAATGCAGTAAGGACCACCACGACCCTACTCGGCCCCACGGCCTCGCCTCCGCTCCCACGGCTCACTCGGGCCAACCCTAACGGCCCTGCCGGGTCACACGCGCAACGGACGCGTGCGGCGCCATTGTCGATCAGAACTTGTTCCGCGGTGGCTCCGCAGGAGGAGAGCGTGTGGTCACGTTTCTGCTGAGCCTGCTGCTGCCTATTGACGGCTTCATCAGCCTCGTGATGCAGCGTCAAGGACGCAACTCATCCTGGCCGGACTGCCTACTCCTTCCCATCATCACCGACCCAAGGCAGAATCGTACGTCGCTACCTTCACTCTCAGCGTCGGGAACTGCCGTGACAACGACCGAAGAAATTTCCGTCGGCAAACTACTACTGGCCGAGTACGACAGGGTAAAAGAGGAGCAAAAGACTCGAATTGGCTTCCGAGATAATCTACTCTACGTAACCCTGGCCGCCATGGTCACGGTACTGATTGGCTCGGCTCAGACTCACTGCGCGACACTGCTCCTAGCGCTACCGGCTGCCACTTCTGTGCTTGGATGGACTTACCTGGCGAATGACCAAAAGATCACTGCAATCGGTAGCTACATCCGGACCGATCTCGGACCTCGCCTTAGCGCGCTCGCCGGCGAGCAGGCGAGTATCTTCGGGTGGGAAGTGGCCCACCGAACTGATGGCCGCAGAACACAGCGCAAGATCATCCAGTGCGCAGTAGACCTCGCCGTATTCTCCGCTATTCCCGTGGCGGCTCTCGTCGCCTTCTGGAGCTACGGAACGGCAGCGTTCCTGCCGTTGAGCATATCTATTCTTGAGATGTTGGCAGTAATTGGCTTGGCTGCACAGGTTGTCCTGTACGCCGATACGGGGTCATAGAGGCAGAACTCTCCCAGTCAGCCGCCAGCGGCCCGGTCGGCGTCCCCACCTCCAAAGCTCCACGCCTGGCTCCCATATCAGACAACCGGGCGCAAGGTGAGATAGTCCAACTCAGAACGGAAGCTCGGTCTTGGCGGCGCCCCGTTTGATGCTCATGACCTGCTCGTGGAAGTCGCGACTGGCGGCTTCGCGGGGGTACCGGGACCTGAGTTCCTTGTCCAGTTCGTCGGCAACTAAAAGCAGGGACGGGAGGGACTTGCGGTCGGCTTCCAGGGCCTTGGTGCCCATGCCGATGGCTTCTTCGATCTCGCCCGTGCGGGCGGCTGCGACTCCGAGTGTGAGGCGGGCTTCTGCGGCGCGCATGGGTGAGATCTCGGTGCCGTCGGGACCGGTGCTGATGCGGATGACCGATCGGGCGTGGGCGGCGGCGCGCTCGTCGTCGCCGAGGAGACGGTAGGCGTCCATCTCGTAGAAGTCCCACTTGTCGGGGTCGATGATGAAGTGGTGTTCGGGGTGGTCGGGCTTGGGAAGTCGGTCCAGCCTGGCTCGGCCGGCATCCAGGGAGTCACGCACGAGGCGGGCGTCACCCATGCGTGCGGCGGCTCGGGCCTTGTGGGCGTAGAGCTGGACGCCGACCGAGTGCGTCTGGTCCGCCATGTGTCCAGCCTCGACAGCGGAAAGCATGTCCTGCCATCGGCTCTGGGTGAGGGCGAACCATGCCTCGATCTCCCATGCCCATGCCTTGATCTCGCCGTGTCCGGCTTCCTCGCCGATGCGGAGTGCAGCGGCCTTGCTGAGGTTGGCGGCTTCGCGCTGGCCCCGGTCGTACTGGACGCAGGCGTTGAGCAGGAACAGCCATCCGGTGTCGACCAGTAGTTCTTGGTGCTGGCGCAGGGTCATGCGGCGTTCGAGTTGCTCGGTGACGTATTGCAGGCCGTTGCGGGTGCGCTCGTGGAGGTAGTCGGCGTCGGCGTACGGGTAGGCGCGGGCCAGTTGATCGATGCCTTTCTCGATCGACTCCAGGGCGGCGCTGTTGATGCTGGACATCTCCGTGCGGCGCAGCATCTCCGCGATGTCCCATATGCCTGCGCCACCCTGTGCGATCAGGGTGCTCGGGTCCTCCGGCTGAGTGTTGTTGGCCGGTCGGTCCAGCTCCCAGGGGCGTGGGGTGAGTCCTGCGAGATGACCGGGGATGCGTAGGCCGTCGACCACTTCGAGGATCTTGTGGAACTGGGTGATCCGTGGGCGGACGCCCTTGCCGTCGGTCTCTGGTCGGGCCATCTTGCCGATGTGCTCGCGTTTGTAGCCGACGGCCTCGGCGATCTTGGCGTAGCTGAGGTTTCCGTGGATCTTGGCGAGTCTGAAGACTTCGCCGAAGTCGTGGTTGGCGATTGCCGACCGCACGTCCGCGCGTTCCAGCACGTGAGGCGGAAGAGCTGCCGGTGTCGGTGCAGCTGTGGTCATCTCACTTCCCCATCGTGATTGACCTGACGTCTGATCCTGCTCGGTCTTCTCTCTCGATCATCGCGCCTTGTCTGTCCGGCGAGTCTACCCAGGGGGTCCCCAAGAGGGGGGTCCCCAAGTGGGGGGAGTCGAGGCAGGGATGCGTGGTGCACCCTCGGGTCACCCTGCCGGGAGGGCCTCGGCAGACGTGACCAGAGACGGTGGTTCGTGTCATGAACGCGAGAGAGGCGCGGCGGCATGAACGGGTGAAGAGCGAGTTAGATGCGTACGCTCACTGGTTCGCGGCTCCGGATCCGTCGACGGGCGGGCGCTTTCTGGCGTTGACGCTCTTCGCCGAGTTCCAGGACACAGCGCGCGTCGCGCGGGACATGACGGCTCAGTTCCTCGGGGACTGCACTGCGGATGCGGTCGTCGATGATGCCCGGACGGTCGTGTCGGAGCTGGTCGGCAATGTCGTGAACCACGCGGTTCCGGATCGGCGATTGGCCTGGCCGGGTGCGAGTCGTCGCATCGACGTGACGTTCAAGGCCTGGCCGAAGTGGCTGTTCATCGGTGTCGGTGACGAGGACTCGACGCCGCCTCTGCTCCCCCTCGGCGACACCTTCTCGCCGGGGCTCGTGGGGCCGCTGTCGGAAGCGATCCTGCCCGACAGCGGCCGAGGGTTGCTGATCGTTCAGCGGCTGGCGACGGCGGTCTGGTGGACGCCGGGGGACGAGGGCGGCAAGACCGTGTGGTGCCGCTTCGACCTGGACGAGGGGGCGGACGGCTCTTCGCCCTGACTGACCCCGGGTCGCTGCTCGCGTTCTCTCGACATCGCGCGCGTGGGGGCCCGGCTGGCCGGTTGCTGACCGGCCGGAGTGTCGGCCTCCTGGGGATGGGATCCCCACTCAGCTCCAGGAGGCTGCGCTTCACAACCGAAGACCGAGACCGGACCACCCCCGCGCCTGGCAGCTACCGGGGTGGTCCGGGAGGGGACGCAACGATCCCCGGTGCCTGATGGTACCGGGGTCGTTGTGCTGTGCATTCGCCCTGGTGCCAAGAGAGTTGACGAACAGTTACAAGGGCGGGAGTGGCAACGTGACCGGCGCAGAGGCTGAGTGGCCCGTGGAAGGCCCGGAGCTGGCGGGCGAAGACTTCGGACTGTGGGTGCGCGGCGTCGACTACATGGCGGGCTGGCGTGAGGCCCGTGAAGCTGCCGATGAAGCCAACCTGGCGTTTCTCGGATCCGGCTTCGAACCCTTCGAGTTGCGGGCCGTTGCGGCGACGACCGATGACGGCCGTGGGGTCGTGCGCCTGGTGGCTCTGCCCGGTGCCGTGATCCGACTCGCCGAGCTCCTGTGGCGGTCCGCGGACGACGGCGGTGATGCGGCGTGAAGCGGGTTTTCGCTGGTGAGTGGTGCACGTGGGCACGTCGCCGGCCGCAGAGACTTTGGGCGGGAGCTGCCATGGGGCGAGTGAACAGGGGGCCTTACGCTCGCCAGCGGATCGGGCAGTCCTTGGAGCTGCCCGCAATAGCCCGATCGGCCCCCTGTTCTTCGAGGCTCGCCCCATGGTGGCTGCCTAAAGTCTCGGAGGCCGGCGACCCCCAGCCCCCCACGCCCCGGCCCGCGTCGGCTGGTCGACGCCTCGTCTCCTTGGGCGTGCTGCGGGCGGGGGCGTCGGGCGACCGGACGGGATCGGCGGCCACGCCGCACGCCCGGCCGGGGCGGCCGGGCGCCCCGGCGCGCCGCAGGCGCGCCCTTGAGGAAGTGAAGGTTGTTTCGACCGATTGCCCTCGGCGCTCAGGCGCGGGTGCGTCGTGCGGGCTGCTTGTCGGCGGTGATCCGGTAAGCGAGTTCGGCACGGTCCGCGCCGAAGCGCAGCTCTTCGAGGATCAGCGGTCGTTCGTCGGTTCCGTGCGCGACGCGGGCCACGTGCAGGATCGGTGTGGCGTCCGGCAGGCGGAGGGCCGCCCGCTCGTCCGGCAGGGGCATGTGCGCCCGTACCGTCTCGGCCCACGACAGCTTGTGTCCGGCCTGGGTGAGCACCCAGTAGATCGCCGCCGGTGGCTTGCACGGCTCCTTGCCGAGCATCGGAACGGCGTCGGCGACCTCGAAGGGGATCAGGGTGCGGTGCATGGCGCGGGTGCCGGTGTCGGGGTCGATGAGCAGTCGGTCACAGCCGAACAGTGCTTCTTCCTCGTCCAGTTGGAGGAGTCGGCCGGTGTCCTTCGTGGTGCGGCTGCGGTAGGTGCTCGGCTCCTCGGCCTCCTGCCAGACGTCGCCGCCTGGCATGACGAACTTGTCGTCCGGGGTGCGGCTGATGCGGCGTACGAGGGTGAAGGTGGGCTGTCCGCTGGAGCGTACGAAGCTGCCCTTGCCGTGCCGGACATCGATGAGGCCCTCGGCCCGCAGGGCGGCAATGGCGTTGCGGACGGTCGGTCGGGAGACGCCGTAGCGGGCCATGAGCTGGGCCTCGGACGGCAACAGGGAGTCGGGTGCGAACTCGCCGGACAGGATCGCTTCACGGATCGCGGCGGCCACCTGCTGGTAGAGGGCTCCTGGGCGCTGGATCTCCGACATTCGGTCATCTCCGGTCTGAGGTCATAGTCACGTCGCACGCGCGACATCACTCGTCAGCATAAGTACTTGCGCTCTCGCCGTACAGAGCTCCATAGTCATAACTCATAAGGACAAGTGACGTCAGAATGTCTCTGGCGTCCTGATCGGCCAAGGAGGCCAAACACAATGCAGTCCATTCCCGTGGACACGACGCGACTGGGCGTACTGCGGTGCGCCATCGCGCCGGAAGCAAAGCTCACCAACCCCGAGACGCAGGAGGTGAAGAGGGACCGGGACGGCAACCCGGTCTGGACCGTCGCCGTCACCGTGCGGCAGGACAGGCGACGGATCTCCGTCATCGAGATCGCCGTGAGCGGACAGCCCAAGGGCATCGAGGAAGGGCAGATCGTCAAGGTCACCGGCCTGACGGCGTTCACCTGGGCGATGGGCGACCGGCACGGCGTCAGCTTCCGCGCCGACGCGATCACCCCCGTCACCGGCGGCCCGGCACACGCCAAGGGCGGTGACGCGTGATGGGACCCGTCTTGCTCGCCCTCGGCCTCGCGGCACTGGCGTGGGTGCTCGTCGTCGGTGACCTGGTCCGCCGGCACCGTCCCGCCTGGCACTGGTACCTGGTCGGCTACCCGGCGACCGCATGGCGGGTGGTGTTCACCTGGCGCAAGGTCGCGATGCTCAACGACCTCGCCGTAGCCAAGCGCCCGCCGCGAGGGCTCCTTGGGGACGTGGTCGTCAAGGGCGATCCGCTGCGGCCGGTGCCTCCCCGGATCTCCTTCCCGCGGGCCACCCGTACGGGCCTGACGGTGGTGGTGAGGCTGCACGCGGGCCAGACCCCGGCGACCTTCCTGAAGGCGGCGGATGCGCTGGTGCACGCGTGGAAGGTCCATGCGGTGCGTGTCACCTCGCCGGAACGCGGGCTCGTGCTGCTGACCGCGACGGCCGCGGATCCGCTTCAGCGGCCCGGCTTAGCCTCGGCCCCTGTCGAGCTGCTGTCCGCTCTCATAGGGGTCCTGGAGAGCGGCGGCGCCTGGGTGATGAACCTGCGCCTGGTCCCGCACTGGCTCATCGTCGGGGCCACTCGATCCGGGAAGTCCACGCTTCTGGCCCGGCTGATCACCCAGCTCGCCCCTCAGCCGGTCGCCCTGGTCGGCATCGACTGCAAGGGCGGCATGGAACTGGGCCTGTTCGCCCGGCGGCTGAGCGCGCTGGCGACCTGCCGGCGTGAAGCGGTCGCCGTGCTGTCGGCGCTGGTGGTCGACATGCAGGACCGCATGAGCGCCTGCCGGGCGGCCGGAGTGCGCTCGATCTGGGAGCTGCACGAGAAGGTGCGGCCGGTGCCGGTCGTCGTGATCGTGGACGAGATCGCGGAACTGTACCTGTCCGACGGCACCCGCGAGAGCAAGGCAGAGGCGGAGCAGTGCTCCACGCTCCTGCTCCGGATCGGGCAACTCGGTGCGGCGCTCGGCCTGCACCTGGTCGTGGCCGGACAGCGGGTCGGCTCCGACCTCGGCCCCGGCGTCACCGCCCTGCGCGCCCAGCTCAGCGGGCGTATCTGCCACCGGGTCAACGACCCCGGCACCGCCGAAATGACCCTCGGCGACCTGAACAAGGACGCCGTCGCCGTGGCCCAGTCGATCACGGCGGAGGAACGCGGTGTGGCTGTCTGCACGGGCCCGGACGGCGGGTGGAGCCGTGCCCGCTCCCACCTCACGTCGACCGACGAGGCCGTGTCGACGTCTCGGAAGTACGTCGCAACGACCCCGGATCTGCCCGCCATAGGCCGCGCTCTCGCCGGTCTGGAAGGAGACGCCAAGTGATCAGCACGGGTACCGCCGTCTCGCTCGTCGTGGTCTTCGGGATTGTCACCTTCCTCCTCGTCCGCTCCCGTGACGTGCGGATCTGGGAAGCGGCCTGCATCGCCCTGTTCGGCATGTACCTCGGCGAGACGCCCGTGGCCCTGACGGTCAACGGCTTCCTGACCTGGTTCCTCAGCGGCTTCCACCACTTCTGATCAGGAAGGACACACCGAGCATGCCCATGCCTCGCGTCAGGTGCCCCCACTGCAAGGGCGACGGAGCCCGCAAGACCTGGACCGGACGAACGCGCCGCTGCCGCGTCTGCCGGGGCACCGGAACCATCCGCTGACCACCAACCCGCCCCCGACACGGAGGTGATCCCCATGACCCACGGCGCACCACCCACCAACCACCGTGCCGCCTCGGCGGCCCACCCCGGAAGGTCACCACCATCACCCCGGACCTCACCCCGGCTGACCGGCGCGCCGCCCTCGACCGCGCGGCGCGCCTGCGTCAGCTCCCCGAAGCAGACCGAGACGCCATCCGCCTCGCCCAAGACCCGAAGTTCCCCCGCCTGCTGGAGCAGATCGCCGCCACGGGAGGTTGCTCCCACCCGGTCCACCTCTCCGGCTCCACCACGACCGTGGACGGCGCAACCGGCGAGATCCTCCACCACTACGACACCCGAACCGAACCCGGCGAACGACTCCTTGTCCGCTGCCGCAACCGCCGTGCAACCGTCTGCCCGGCTTGCTCCCGCCTCCATGCCGGGGACACCTACCACCTCGTCCGCGCTGGCCTCCTCGGCGGCAAGAACGTCCCCGACACGGTCCGTCACCACGCTCGGCTGTTCGTCACCCTGACCGCTCCGTCCTTCGGACCCGTCCACCGCGCCGGGGAGCCGTGTCGTCCCCGCCGCGACGGCGGCACCTGTGAACATGGACGCTCCCTCGGCTGCCGCCTTGTCCACACGCCGGACGCACCGAGTGTCGGACAACCGCTCTGTCCTGACTGTTACGACTACGCAGCCCACGTGCTGTGGCACGCACACGCCTCCAAGCTCTGGGACCGCTTCGTCATCGACGTCCGGCGGCGCATCGCATCGTCAGCCGGCCTGGTGCAGTCCCGCTTCGCCCGGCACGCCCGGCTGTCTTTCGCGCGCGTCGCTGAGTACCAGAGGCGGGCTGCCGTCCACGTGCACGCCGTCGTCCGCCTCGACGGCCCGAACGGATGCGACGACAAACCCCCGGCCTGGGGTACCACCGACCTCTTGGCCCATGCCGTGCGCCTCTCCGCCAAGCGTGTCCTCGTCCGCACTCCCTACAGTCCCGCCGTAGGTGAGCTGGCGCTGCGCTGGGGCGCACAAGTCGACGTCCGGCCTCTGCACGTAGACGGCGATGGCCCCGATGATGACGCGGTGGCCGCGTACGTGGCCAAGTACGTCACCAAAGGAGCGAGTGAGACAGGCGCCGGCGTAGACCACCCATTGACCGGCCGCGCAGAGATCGGGTTGGCACGCGTCAGCGAACATGTCCGCACCTTGATGCGTGCGTGTTGGCATCTCGGCGGCCTCTCCGAGTACGACGCCCTCCGCCTCAGGGCCTGGGCTCATACCCTCGGCTACCGGGGCCACATCCTCACCAAATCCCGGGCCTACTCCACTACCTACGCAGCGTTGCGTGCTGCCCGTGCTTCGCATAGCGCGGATGAGGGGGAGTTGGGAGAGAACACAGTCACAGAAGTTGGCTGGCACTACGTGGGATCCGGCCACACCCCTGGTGCTGCTCAACTCGCCGTCGGAATCGCCGAAGACCTTGCCCAAAACCGAGTGTTCGCCCGGGAAGCCATGGCAGATCGAGGGTGGGACGAATGAGCTGCCCGAAGAAACGGAGACAGGCGCACCCCGGAGAAGTGGTTTCGCGATGGCGCGCTGTCGAGTGGGGGGAACATGAAGAGCAGCTTTTAGCCGATCTCTTGTTTCGCCGACTACCCAACAGGCCTAAGAAGTCTGATGATTGCAGAAATCGGCCTGTCGAGTAGCCGGTACGGCAGCTAACCTGAGTGAGCATCACATGGAGACCCCAGGGGGCGGGCACCCCCTGGGGCCAGGCCGGTCGTGGACCAGCCTGCCAGTCACGAAGGGACTGACATGGGGAAGGGTACCGTCATGCGCGGGCGCAGGACCGCTCGGGGCGTGATTCGGGTAGCCATCTACCTTCGAGTGTCGACGGCGAAGCAGATTGAGGGATACGGCCTCGACACTCAGGATAATCAATGCAAGGCATGGCTGAACTACAAGCTCGGTCCTGGCAAGTACAAGATTCACAGGATTTACGTCGATGGTGGAGAGTCGGGAAAGAAGGACTCTCGCCCCGAACTCGACGCGATGACCGAGGACATCGAAAAGGGTCTCATCGACCTCGTTGTCTTCGGCAAGCTGGACCGCATCGGGCGGACCATGGAGGACATCCACCTCTGGGTGTTCAACGCCACTAAGCACCATGGCATCAGGGTTGCCACGGCGGACGGCCGTCTGGACAGCGATGATGAGCTGTTCGGCATCATGCTCAGCCTGCTGTCG
Source organism: Streptomyces sp. NPDC025793 (assembly GCF_055558375.1). Taxonomy (NCBI): domain Bacteria; kingdom Bacillati; phylum Actinomycetota; class Actinomycetes; order Kitasatosporales; family Streptomycetaceae; genus Streptomyces; species Streptomyces sp. NPDC025793. Next base: position 14,617 of record NZ_JBVHMR010000007.1, read on the forward strand.
TACATGGCGGAGCTGGAGCACACGCTGATCCTTGAGCGAACCATGGGTGGCCGGGATCAGAAGTTGGCGGCCGGCGGTTGGCCTCTCGGACAGCCTCCGTACGGCGTGACTCTCAGCGGCAAGGGAGGCAAGGCGATTCCTGTCCTCTGTGAGGACGAAGTGCAAGTGATCAACATTGCGACGAGTCTGCTCGTAGACCTCGGCTACTCGCGTGACGAAGCTGCCGAGCACCTGAACAACCTTGGCTCTCGCACCCGCAAGGGCCTGCCGTGGACCGGTACCAACCTCGCCAAGCGCCTCAACTCCACAGCTCTCGACGGATACGTGGAGTTCCGCATCGAGCGCACCGCCGAAGACGATGAAGAGGAGACCTTCGAGGTCTTTCGGATCGAGGTGCCTCGACCGATCAGTGATCCGAAGCGGGTCGAAGCTCTGCGGAAGGCCCTCAACCGGCGCTCGTTCAAGAAGAAGCATCTGACTCACTACCTGCTCACCGGCCGCATGCACGCGCTGTGCGGCGGCTACTACACGGGTGGAAAGTCCGCCGAGTCTCCCATCGGCTACTACCGGTGCATGGGCAAGCGGCTGGGGCTGGAGTGTGAGTGCGCGGAACTCCCTGCACCCGACGTCGAGAAGGCGGTCTGGGCCGAGATTGAGGCCCTACTCTCCGACGTGGGCAAGTTCAGGGCTCTCGCCGCGAAGTGGTTGGGGGCGATCCCGGCGCGCGCTGAGACGTACCGGAGGCGACTCGCTGAGCTGGACGCGCAGATCGAGAAGAAGCGGTCCAGCCGCAAGGGGCAGATCCTCGCGAAGCTCACCCAGCTCTTCGAAGACGAGCTTGGCGAGGGCGCCGGAGATGAGATCGATCAGGACACCATCCGGGAAGTGAAGCAAGCCCTCCAAGCGAAGGAAGACGAGCTGACCGCTGAACGGGAGCGCTTGGCTCGCTGGCTCCGAGAAGCCGAAGAACAGCAGCACCGCGCGGACGAGATCATTGTCCTGGTGGAGGAGCAGGCAACCGAGATGGACTCCTTCACGGCCGATCAGCGTCGGGACTTGCTTGATCTTCTGGACATCCGCGTACAGGTGACCGGCAAGGGACAGACGCGTCGGAAGGGGATCGCCGACCCCCTCACCGAGTGGCACAGGGAGACGGGCACGCTGGTGCCTCTCAAGGTCAGTGACCAGGAGTGGGGGATGGTTGACGCCGTCCTTCCGGACTCTCGCCAGAACTGGACACCGAAGCGTGAGATGTTCGAAGCGATCTTGTGGAAGCTTCGGACCGCTGCCCGGTGGAACGAGGTGGAAGTCTCCGGGAACTCCTGGAGCGCCGTGCGACGGCGTGCGGAGGGCTGGCGCACCTCGGGTGCTTGGCAGGCTGCCATGGGCGCTCTGAAGGGCGCTGGCGGCGTCCCTGTCCCGCCGCTCTTGGTCCTGCCTCCCATGGAGGTCACGGGCAGTATCGATCCGAAGTTCGCAGCCCTGGAGCTGGAGGCGCTGGAGACCTACGAAGACGACGATGGGGACTGCTGCAACCAGAACCACACCCACGCACACTCTTCCCGGAGATGATCATCTACGGGCTGATCCAGCCGATCATGTTCGTGGTGCTGTTCACCTACGTCTTCGGCGGCTCCATGCAGATCGGCGGCAGCACCAGCGCCGTCGACTACAAGAACTTCCTCATGGCGGGCATCTTCGCGCAGACGGTCACGTTCGCGACGGCAAGCTCCGGCGCCGGTATCGCCGACGACATGCACAAGGGGCTCATCGACCGCTTCCGCTCCCTGCCGATGGCGCGTGGCGCGGTGCTGACCGGACGCACGCTCGCCGACCTGGTGCAGACGGCCGTCACCCTGGTCGTGCTCGCCGTGGTCGCCCTGCTGGTCGGCTGGCGCGTCGGAACCCACGGCGACACCGACGTCGCCAAGGTCCTCGCCGCCTTCGGCCTGCTGCTCCTGCTCGGTTACGCGTTCACCTGGATCGGCGCGCTGATCGGCATGTCCGTCCGCACCCCGGAGGCGGCCACGTCCAGCGGACTGATCTGGCTCTTCCCGGTCACGTTCATCTCCAACGCCTTCGTGGACCCCGGCCACATGACCCCGTGGCTGCGGCACGTCGCCGAGTGGAACCCCTTCAGCGCCACCGCGCAGGCCTGCCGCGTGCTCTTCGCCGACCCCGGGCAGTCCACCTCGCACGCCTGGCCCATGGAGCACCCGGTCTGGGCCTCGCTGATCTACTCCATATTGATCATCGCCGTCTTCCGCACCCTCGCGGTCCGCAAGTACCGCTCGGCCACCGCCTGACGGCTCCGGGCACGGCGAAGCCCCCGGTGTCCACGGGATCCGGCGGACACCGGGGGCTCGATGCCAGGAAGGGCCGGTGGGTCAGCCCGAGTACGGCTCGGCCTTCAGGATGCGTACCGAGGCCTTCTTGCCGTTCGGCAGCTCGTACTCCGCGTCCTCACCGACCTTGTGGCCGAGGACGCCGGAGCCGAGCGGGGACTGCGGCGAGTACGTCTCGATGTCGGTGCTCGCGTACTCACGGGACGCGAGCAGGAACTCCAGGGTGTCGTCCTCGTCACCGTCGAAGGCGATCGTGACGACCATGCCCGGCGCGACGGCGCCGTCGGCGGAGGTCGGAGCCTCGCCCACCTGAGCGCTCTCGAGAAGCTGGGTCAGCTGCCGCACACGCAGCTCCTGCTTGCCCTGCTCCTCCTTGGCCGCGTGGTACCCGCCGTTCTCGCGCAGGTCGCCCTCCTCGCGCGCGGCCGCGATCTTGGCGGCGATCTCCGTGCGCGCAGGACCAGTAAGGTACTCAAGCTCGGCCTTGAGCTTGTTGTACGCCTCCTGGGTCAGCCAGGTGACGTTCTCGCTGGTCTGGGTCACAGGGTGCTCCTCGTCGGTACTGGGAATACAAAGCATCGCCCTACCCAGAAGAATGTTCCCTCTTGGATGGGCGAAACCACGAGCCTAACAATTCACGGGCCAAAGGGGGAGGACATAAGCCATCAGAATCACATCAACGCAGGTCAGCATGTGCCCATTGGGGGTGATGGATCAACCCGTGTGACAGCCGAGCAGCTCGGCCGTGGTGCCCTTCGCCGTCGTACGGAGCGTGACGACCTTGTCGATCCGCGTGGCCCTGCCGTCGAAGCGGAAGTCCGCGCGCCCCACCTCGGAGCCGTCCGCGGCCTGGGAGCGCAGGGTGCAGTAGCCGTCGGTGCCGGAGTCCTTGTGGACCTCCAGATGGACCCGGACCGCGTTGCCGGAGGCCTCGAAGGTGATCACCTGGGCGCTGATCCTGGTCTCGGCGACGTAGTGGTAGGCGAAGTAGCCGACGAGGGAGAGCAGGAGGGCGCCCAGCACCACGGCGGCGACCCGGAGCTTGCGGTCGGCACGCTCGTCCGAGGAGCGGCCGTAGCGGCCCTCGGGCAGCCGCGCACTCGCCGTACTCATGATCGTCCTCTCCGCGGAATTATTCGCCCCCCGATTCGGTCACTATAGAAGCCGCCGAACGCACCCCAAGCCGCGGGGCGCCGACTTAACCAAGGATTGAGTCTTGACTGACCAGCTGCGACTGATGGCCGTACACGCGCACCCCGACGACGAGTCCAGCAAGGGCGCGGCCACCATGGCGAAGTACGTGTCCGAGGGGGCCGACGTCCTGGTGGTGACCTGCACCGGGGGAGAGCGCGGGTCCATCCTCAACCCCAAGCTGCAGGGCGACGCGTACATCGAGGAGCACATCCACGAGGTGCGCAAGAAGGAGATGGACGAGGCCCGCGAGATCCTCGGTGTCGGGCAGGAGTGGCTCGGCTTCGTCGACTCCGGCCTGCCCGAGGGCGACCCGCTGCCCCCGCTGCCCGAGGGCTGCTTCGCCCTGGAGGACATCGACAAGGCGGCCGGCGAACTGGTACGCAAGATCCGCGCCTTCCGCCCGCAGGTGATCACCACCTACGACGAGAACGGCGGTTACCCGCACCCCGACCACATCATGACCCACAAGATCTCGATGGTGGCGTTCGAGGGCGCGGCGGACACCGAGAAGTACCCCGAGAGCGAGTACGGCCCGGCCTACCAGCCGCTGAAGCTCTACTACAACCAGGGCTTCAACCGCCCCCGCACCGAGGCGCTGCACCAGGCGATGCTCGACCGCGGACTGGAGTCGCCGTACGGGGAGTGGCTCAAGCGCTGGAGCGAGATCGAGCGCGTCGAGCGCACGCTGACCACGCACATTCCGTGCGCGGACTTCTTCGAGATCCGGGACAAGGCGCTGATCGCGCACGCCACGCAGATCGACCCGGACGGCGGTTGGTTCAAGGTGCCGATGGAGCTCCAGAAGGAGGTCTGGCCCACGGAGGAGTACGAGCTGGCGAAGTCTCTCGTCGATACATCCCTCCCCGAGGACGACCTCTTCGCGGGCATCCGCCACAATGCCTGATATGAGCGCAAGCGTGAGCCTGGCAGTGACGCACCTCGTCCCCCTCGCCAAGGAGGTGGACGAGAACAAGGTCACCCCCGGTGTCCTCGGCTTCATCGTCTTCGCGGTGATGGCCCTGGCCGTGTGGGGCCTGATGAAGTCGATGAGCAAGCACATGGGCAAGGTCGACTTCAAGGAGGCCTCCGACACGAAGGCCGAGCAGAAGGCGGACTCCGCGGCGCAGCGAGGCTGACCCGGGGCGTCAGCGCCCCGCCGGTACCGCCACTCCCATCACCTCGCGGGCGTGGCGGTCCGGCGTCATGCGCAGGCGCCAGGCCTGCCAGCCCGCCTCCAGGCTGGCGCCCCGCTCCAGCAGCACGGCGTACGCCGCGAGGCCCTCGGCCAGCTTCTCGTCCCGCAGGGGATGCGAGGCGCGGGCCAGCTGGGCCAGTTCCTCCTGGGCGACCGCCGTGCCCACCTCCGTACCGCCCGGTGCCGCGTACGGCAGCAGGGTGCAGCGCAGGAAGCGGGCCCAGTCCTCGCCGCGCTGGTCGCCGTAGGAGGCGAACAGGTCCCGTGCCTCGTCGCACAGGGCCAGCGCCGCCTGCGTGCGCGCGTTGCCCGCGTCGACCACGGCCAGTTCCAGGCAGGTCCACGCCTCGCCGTGGGCGACGCCGATGCGCTGGAAGTCGGCGCGGGCGTCCACGAGGAGCTGGCGGGCGAAGCCGGAGTTGCGCAGCGAACCGGTCTGCGCGGCCCGCTGGTCCCGGGTGACCCGGGCCGAGTGGTGCCGGGCGCAGGCCAGGCCGTAGACGTCCCGCATGCGGGAGAACATGGTGCGCGACCGCTCCAGGTCGCGCACCGCCTGGTCCAGCTCGCCGGACTCCTCCAGCGCCTGGCCCAGGTAGTACAGCGTCCACGCCTCGCCGCGCGCGTCCTCGTTCTCCCGGTGCCGGGCGCCCGCCTGCCGCAGGCCCTCGACGGCCGGTGCGGCGTCGCCGTCCACCAGGCGGGCCCGGGCCAGCTGGGTCAGCGCCCAGGCCTCGCCGCGCGCGTCACGCGTCTGCCCGTACCGCTCCAGAGCGGTGCGCAGCTCGGTCTCCGCGCGCGGTACGTCTCCCATGCGCAGGGCCAGCTGGCCGAGCTGGAAGTGGGCCCAGGCCTCGCCGTGCACCGAGCCGCCCTCGCGGTGCAGGACCAGGGAGCGGGTGAGCAGCTCCAGCGCCTCCGACAGCCGTGCCCGGTCGCGCTGGACGGCCGCGAGGGCGTGCATCGTCCAGGCCCGGTCGGTCGCCAGCTCCGGCGCCGCCTGCAGGTCCAGCGCCTCCTGGAGTTTCGCGGCGGCCTCGGTGAGGTTGCCCTGGTGATGCAGCGTGATGCCGAGCGAGCACAGGGCGCGGGCCGCGCCGGCGTCGTGATGCGCCTCCCGGTACAGGTCGACCACCGAGGCGAGGGTGGTGCGCGCCTTGTCCAGCTCGCCCAGCTGCCGGGCCGCGATGCCGGTGCGCCACTGCACCGAGCGCATGAGCAGCCCCTCGTCCACGGCCTGCGCCAGCTCGCTGATCTCACCGAGCCGGTACAGGTCGCCGCGCAGCAGGCAGTAGTCGCACAGCGCGCCCAGCAGGTTCAGCACCGCGGCCTGGTTCACGCCTTCCGCCTGGCGCAGGGTCGCCGTGATGAAGCTGGACTCGTCGTCCAGCCAGCGCAGCGCCTCGTCGAGCGAGGTGAAGCCGTGCGGGCCGAACTGGTGCGAGCGCGTCGACATGTTGCCGTCGACCAGGCGCAGCACCGAGTCGGCCAGCTCCGCGTAGTTCACGATCAGCCGTTCCTGCGCGGCCGTGCGCTCGGCCGGGTCCTCCTCGTCCAGCAGCCGGGCCTGGGCGAAGACGCGCACCACGTCGTGCAGCCGGTAGCGGTTGCCGCGCACATGGTCGAGGAGTCCGGCCCGGGCGAGGGCGGTGAGCCGGCGGGTGGCCTCGGCCTCGTCCGTGGCGAGCAGCGCGGCGGCCGCCGCGACGCCGAGCGAGGCGCGCCCCGCGAGCGCGAGCCGTCGAAGCAGCCGGCGCTCGGGCTCCGGCTGGTCGCTGTAGCGCAGCCACAGGGCGCGCTCCGCCGGTTCCACCGGGCCGTACGCGCTGAGGTCCGCCGCCAGTTGGCGGGGCGAGCGGGGGCCGAGCGCGGAGCCCGCGACGCGCAGCGCCAGCGGCAGACCGCCGGTCAGGTCCCGGATCCGGTCGGCGGAATCGGCGTCGTAGGGGCCCGAGGCGTCCTCGGCGGCGGCGTTCAGCAACTCCTCGGCGCCCGCCGCGTCCAGCGCCTCGACCGGCAGGTGGTGCACCCAGGCCGGCAGGTCCGCGGGCAGGTCGAGGTCCGTGCGGGCGGTGACCAGGACCAGGCTGTCGGAGCGCTCCGGCACCAGGGCCCGCACCTGCTCCGGGTCGCGGGCGTCGTCCAGCACGATCGTCACCGGCAGGCCGGTCAGGTGCTGGTGGTACAGCTCGGAGAGCCGTTTGAGCTGCTGGTCGGGGGACGAGCGCTCCCGGAACAGCAGCTGTTCGCGGGGTGCGCCGAGCCGGTTGAGCAGGTGCAGCAGGGCGTCGCGGGTGGGCAGTGGCGCCTGCTCCTGGCCGCCGCCGCGCAGGTCCACGACCACGGCGCCGCGGAAGTGGTCCCGCAGATCGTGCGCCGCGCGCACCGCGAGCGTGGTCCGGCCGGAGCCGGGCTCGCCGTGCAGGAGGACCACCGTCGGCCGGGTCTCGGTGGCCGCGCGGGCCGCCTGCGCCCACTGGCGGATCCGCGCCAGCTCCGTCCTGCGGCCCGCGAACCGGCCGTCCGGCTCGGGGAGTTGGCCGAACGACTGCTCCAGCACCGAGCGCCTGCGGGCCGCCGCGCTCTTGTCCGCGCCGCGCAGGGTGGGGCTCGCGGTCTTCTTCGGGCCCGTGGAGGCGCTGAGCATCCGCTGCTGGTCGAGGAACGGGCGGATGCCCCGCACCTCCAGCGCCGTCAGCCACTGCAACCGCAACTGCTCAGGCCCGCCGGGCTGCCCCGTCGCACCGGCGTGGTGGTGGGCGGCGGGCAGATGGGAGCCTGCCACCTTCACCACGGAGGCGGCGGCACCGGCCACGCCCGCGGCGACGCCCGTGCCGAGGGCCGTACCGGTGCCGGTGCCGAGGGACAGGTCGGTCACCGCCGCGGCGACCGCGGCAACGGCCGCCACCAGTAAGGAGGTTCCGGCGCCCGCGCGGCCGTAGCGCTGAGCGAAGGTCAGCCGTCCGGCCTCGGTCTCGTCGAGCGCGTGGGTGTACGCCTCGTACTCCTCGCCGGCCGCCCCCGCCATCGCCTCCAGCGCGCCGCGCGCCCGCGACAGCAGTATCTGCCCGTCGATCCGGCCGCCCGAGCGCCGTACCTCCTCCTCCACGGCCCGCACCAGCAGCCGTTCGGCCTCCGCCCGATGGTTCTCGCGCATGTCCCGTCCCCTCCGGCGGCAATGTCCTTGCCTACGAGTGTCCTTCGGGCGGGACGAGATGGCGAGGGTGCGACGATCACCGGAGGGGTGAGGATTTCGTGCCGACGACCGGCCGGCGGTGGTGGTCCTTGGCCAGGGCGAAGTGGACGCACGCTCCCGCGAGGGCCGCCTCCGCCACCGCGCACAGCAGCGCCTCGGCCAGTGGGGCGCCGGTGCCCGCCGTCGTTATGTCGAACCAGGCGTCCAGCACCGCCGCCGTCGCCGTCGCCGAGGCCGTGAGCCGGGCGCGGGGGTCGGCGCGCAGGCCGAGCAGGGCCGTCGCCGCACAGCCCGCGGCCATGAGGACGTCGAGGCCGATCCAGGCCAGCGGCCAGTTGTCCACCTGTGCGCTGCCCGGCAGAGTCATGGCCAGCACCACCATCCACGGCACCAGCAGCACCGCCGCCGATCCCAGCAGGACCAGGGCCCACTTCCCGCCCATGCTCATGTCCCCCTCGCCACCTCTCCCATCCCTGGTCTCCGCTCTCCGGTCTGCGCACCGCGACTGTCTTCACCGTAGACCGCAGAGAAAATTCTGCAAAGAAATCTCGGCATTCATCGGGGACGTCTCAGGGTTCTCAGGGTTACGGTGGCGCCATGACCGACGGCATGCCCGAGATGACCGGCCTGGAGCGCACCGCCCTCTACAAGTCCCTCGGCAATCCGCTGCGCCGCCGGATCCTCGAATACCTCGGCCGGCACGGCGAGGCGAACTCCACCGTGCTCGCCCGTGAACTCGGCGAGAGCTCCGGCACCACCAGCTACCACCTGCGCAAACTCGCCGAGCAGAAGCTCATCGAGGAGATCCCGGAGAAGTCCGGCGGGCGGGAGCGGTGGTGGCGGTCGCTGCCGTTCAGCCACACCACCCCCGACCCGGCCACCATGGCCCCCGAGGAGTACGCGGCCGCCGCGGAACTGGCCCACCTCAAGATCGAGTTCGACTCCGCCCTCTACCGGCGCGCCCACGAGGAGTACCGCGGACCCGAGGGCTGGGCCCAGATCCAGCGCCACGGCACCTGGCTGACCCGGGAGGAACTGCTCACGTTCATGCGCGAGTACCACGCGCTGCTCGACCGGTTCGGGCACGCGCGCGAGGAGGCGCCCGAGGGGGCGCGCCCGGTGATGATGCGTTTCTACGCCCTCCCCGAGCCCGTGGGAGAGTGGAGCGGTGAACCGACTGGCGCATGAGACGTCCCCGTATCTCCTCCAGCACGCCGACAACCCCGTCGACTGGTGGCCCTGGTCGGCCGAGGCCTTCGACGAGGCCCGCAGGACGAACAGGCCCGTGCTGCTGAGCGTCGGATACAGCAGCTGTCACTGGTGTCACGTGATGGCGCACGAATCCTTCGAGGACCACGCCACCGCCGAGTACCTCAACGAACACTTCGTCAGCGTCAAGGTCGACCGCGAGGAGCGCCCCGACGTCGACGCCGTCTACATGGAGGCCGTGCAGGCCGCCACCGGGCAGGGCGGCTGGCCCATGACCGTGTTCCTCACCCCGGACGCCGAACCCTTCTACTTCGGCACGTACTTCCCGCCCGCGCCCCGGCACGGCATGCCCTCCTTCCGGCAGGTGCTGGAAGGGGTCCGGCAGGCGTGGGACACCCGCAGGGACGAGGTCGGCGAGGTCGCCGGGAAGATCGTGCGCGACCTCGCCCAGCGGGAGATCAGCCACCAGGGCGACCGGGTGCCCGGCGAGGAGGAGCTGGCGCGGGCGCTGCTCGGGCTGACCCGGGAGTACGACCCGCAGCGCGGCGGATTCGGCGGGGCGCCGAAGTTCCCGCCGTCCATGGTGCTGGAGTTCCTGCTGCGGCACCACGCGCGCACCGGCGCCGAGGGTGCGCTGCAGATGGCCCGGGACACCTGTGAGCGCATGGCCCGGGGCGGGATCTACGACCAGTTGGGCGGCGGGTTCGCGCGGTACTCCGTCGACCGCGACTGGGTCGTGCCGCACTTCGAGAAGATGCTCTACGACAACGCGCTGCTCTGCCGCGTGTACGCGCACCTGTGGCGGGCCACGGGGGCCGACCTCGCCCGGCGCGTCGCCCTGGAGACCGCCGACTTCCTCGTCCGTGAACTGCGCACCGAACAGGGCGGGTTCGCCTCGGCGCTCGACGCCGACAGCGACGACGGCAGCGGACGGCACGTCGAGGGGGCGTACTACGTCTGGACGCCGGAGCGGCTGCGCGCCGTCCTCGGGGACGCGGACGGCGACCTCGCCGCCCAGTACTTCGGCGTGACCGACGAGGGCACCTTCGAGCACGGGCAGTCCGTCCTCCAGCTTCCCCAGCGGGACACCCTCTTCGACGCCGGGAAGATCGCCGCCATCAGGGAACGGCTGCTCCACGAGCGCCGGCAGCGGCCCGCGCCCGGACGGGACGACAAGGTCGTCGCCGCCTGGAACGGGCTCGCCATCGCCGCGCTCGCCGAGACCGGCGCCTACTTCGACCGGCCCGACCTGGTCGAGGCCGCCCTCGGCGCCGCCGACCTCCTCGTGCGCGTGCACCTCGACGAGCACGCCCGGCTCGCCCGGACCAGCAAGGACGGCCGCGCCGGCGCCAACGCCGGAGTACTGGAGGACTACGGCGACGTCGCCGAGGGCTTCCTCGCGCTCGCCTCCGTCACGGGGGAGGGCGTCTGGCTCGACTTCGCCGGGCTGCTCCTCGACCACGTGCTCACCCGTTTCGCCGACCCGGACACCGGCGCGCTGTACGACACGGCCGCCGACGCCGAGCGGCTCATCCGCCGCCCGCAGGACCCCACCGACAACGCCACCCCCTCCGGCTGGACCGCCGCGGCGGGCGCGCTGCTCGGCTACGCCGCGCACACCGGCTCCGAGCCCCATCGGACCGCCGCCGAGCGGGCGTTGGGGGTCGTCACCACGCTCGGTCCGCGTGTGCCGCGGTTCATCGGCTGGGGGCTCGCCGTCGCCGAGGCCCTGCGCGACGGGCCGCGGGAGATCGCCGTCGTCGGAACCGGCACCACCCCCGACAAGAGCGCAACGGCCTTGCATCGCACCGCACTTCTGGGCACCGCCCCCGGTGCCGTCGTCGCCGTGGGCGCGGCGGGGAGCGACGAGTTCCCGCTTCTCGCGGACCGCCCGCTCGTCGAAGGTCAGCCCGCGGCCTACGTCTGCCGTAACTTCACGTGCGAGGCGCCGACGACCGATCCGGAGCGGTTGCGTACGGCCCTGAACGAGCACTGAGCTGCGGACACGCACGGCAGGCGGTAAGCGGCAACTGTCCGATAGTGAGCGGGTGTTCGGATAGATACCGCTTACCGCACCCCCGTTCCGAAACAAGCTATTTATCTGAAGAGCTCCCACGCTTCACAGATCCCTCCTACGATCTCCACATCGACACGACGGGTGATCCGGTGATGACCGACCGTCGTGCGCTCAGGGGTTTCAGGGGGATCTGGGGGGATCTTTTGCTGACGTCTGTCTTCATCGCTGCCGTCTCGCTTGCCCTTTTCTGGATGGCGGCGTTCACCCTGTGGTGGCAGATGCACGCGTGGCGCACGCCCGAGGTGCTCGCCTCCACCCGCTTCGGCAGACCGGAGGGGGGCGAGCAGCTGTCCTTCTCGCTGCTCCTGCCGGCCCGGCACGAGCAAGCCGTGCTCGACCACACCATCCAGCGGCTGCTGGAGTCCACACACACCGACTTCGAGATCATCGTGATCGTCGGGCACGACGACCCCGAGACCACGGAGGTGGCCGAGAAGGCCGCCACGCGTGACGCGCGCGTGCGGGTCGTCGTCGACACCCACGAGAAGAAGAACAAACCCAAGGCCATGAACACGGCGCTGCCGCACTGCCGCGGCGACGTCGTCGGGGTCTTCGACGCCGAGGACCAGGTCCATCCGGAGCTGCTCGCCCACGTCGACCACGCCTTCCGTGCGACCGGCGCGGACGTCGTCCAGGGCGGCGTCCAGCTCATCAACTTCCACTCCAGCTGGTACAGCCTGCGCAACTGCCTGGAGTACTTCTTCTGGTTCCGCTCCCGGCTGCACCTGCACGCGCAGAAGGGGTTCATCCCGCTCGGCGGCAACACCGTCTTCGTCCGGACGCAGGTCCTCAGGGAGGCCGACGGCTGGGACCCCGACTGCCTGGCCGAGGACTGCGACCTGGGCGTGCGGCTCTCGTCCGTCGGCAAGAAGGTCGTCGTCGCCTACGACTCCGACATGGTCACCCGCGAGGAGACACCGGGCTCGCTCATGTCGCTCCTCAAGCAGCGCACCCGCTGGAACCAGGGCTTCCTCCAGGTGTACCGGAAGAAGGACTGGCGCGAACTCCCTGGGTTCGGGCAGCGGTTGCTCGCCCGGTACACCCTGATGACCCCGTTCATGCAGGCCTTCTCCGGTGTCGTCATCCCGCTGAACGCGGCCGTCGCGCTCTTCCTCGACGTGCCCGTCGGCGTCGCCTTCCTCACCTTCCTGCCGCTGGTCACCGCCGTCGTGACCTTCGTCTTCGAGGTGGTCGGGCTGCACGACTTCGGCGTCCAGTACGGCCTGCGGGTCCGCCTCACCCACTACGTCAAGCTCATCGTGGGCGGCCCCTTCTACCAGGTCCTCCTCGCCGGTGCCGCGATCCGCGCCGTGTGGCGCGAACAACGCGGGCGCAACGACTGGGAGTTGACCTCGCACGTCGGCGCGCACCTCACCGCGGCCGAGCCGATCCGAGAGGACGTTCCCGCGTGACCTCCACTCTTCCCGCGGTGACCGCAGCCACGGTCCCCGCGCAGGGCCGGCCTGTGCCCGCGGACCCTCCGGCGGGCCAGGCCGAGCCACCGGTACGGCTCCGCTCCTCCCGGCCCGACCTGCTGCTCTGCGGCGCCCTGCTCGTCGTGATCCTCGTCGTCCAGGGCTGGAACATCGCCGACTACCCGACCCTCAGCGACGACGAGGGCACCTACCTCGCCCAGGCCTGGGCCGTCCAGCAGGGCCGGGGCCTCGCCCACTACACCTACTGGTACGACCACCCGCCGCTCGGCTGGATCCAGATAGCCCTGCTCGGCTGGATCCCCTCGGCGCTCAGCCCCGGCTCCATGACGGTCGCCACCATGCGCCTCGCCATGCTCGGGATCAGCGGCGTCAGCGCGGTCCTCGTCTACGTCCTCGGCCGCCGGCTCTCGCTGCCCCGCTGGGCCGCCGCGCTCGGCACGGCCCTGTTCGGGCTCTCCCCGCTCGCGGTCGTCCTCAGCCGGGAGATCTTCCTCGACAACATCGCCGTGATGTGGCTGCTGCTGGCGTTCTGCCTCGCCGCCTCGCCCAGCCGCCACCTCTGGCACCACTTCGGCGCGGGCCTCGCCGCCGCCGCGAGCGTGCTCACCAAGGAGACGATGCTCGTCGTCCTGCCCGCCCTGTTCGTCACCCTGTGGCGGCACGGCCACCGCGACACCCGCAAGTTCGCCCTCACCGGAGCCGTCACCGCCTGCGCCCTGATCGGCCTGTCCTACCCGCTCTTCGCGCTGCTGAAGGGCGAGTTGTTCCCCGGCGCCGGACACGTGTCCCTGTGGGACGGCATCACCTACCAGATGTCCCGGCCCGGCTCCGGCTTCCTCCTCGACCGGGGCTCGGGGTCGTACGGCGTGCTCCACTCCTGGCTGTACTACGACCGCGTCCTGCCCCTCGGCGGCCTCGCCGGAGCCCTGCTCCTGCTGCTCACCCGGCGCTGGTCCGGCACCGCCCGCGCGCTCGCCGGACCGGCCCTGGCCGTGGCGATCCTCGCGCTCGTCGCCCTGCGGCCGAACGGCTATCTGCCCGCCATGTACATCATCGGCGCGCTGCCCTTCCTCGCCCTGGTGCTGGCGGGCGGCGTGGCCTGCGTCGCACACGCGGTGCTGCGCCGCCGGCGGACCGAGGGCGAGAGGCGGTACGTCACCGGCGGCCGGTACGCGGCCGTCGCCGTGCTCACCCTCGCGGCCTGTGCCTATGTCGTACCGCACTGGTACGACGGCGACCGCACCGCCGTCACCGCCGACGCCAACAAGCCCTACCGGCAGGCCTCCCACTGGCTCAGCACGAAGGTGGCGGACCCGAAGGAGACCCGGGTCCTGGTCGACGACGCCCTCTGGCTGGACCTCGTGCACGCCGGATACCGGCCCGGGCTCGGCGCCATCTGGTTCTACAAGGCCGACCTCGACCCGGCCGTCACCAGGACCATGCCGCACGGCTGGCGGGACATCGACTACGTCGTCGCCTCGCCGACCGTCCGCCGCGACGCCAGGGACCTGCCGGGCGTCAGGGCCGCCATCCAGCACTCCGTGCCGGTCGCCACCTTCGGCAGCGGCCCGGACCGCATCGAGATCCGCCGGATCCAGGCAGTGGGCGGCGCCCGATGAGCGAGTACACCGCCCCGATACCCGGCCTGGACGCCGCAGAGATAGCTGAGCCCGGCGCCGTCACCGTCGTCGTCCCGACCTTCAACGAGTCCGCGAACATCCGGCGGCTGCTGCGGCTGATCACCGAGTCGGTGCCCGCGCGGCTGCCCTGTGAGGTCGTCTTCGTGGACGACTCCACCGACGGCACGCCCGAGGTGATCCGCGCGGCCGCCCAGGACTGCCCGTTCCCGGTGGCCGTGCTGCACCGTGCGGAACCCGTCGGCGGGCTCGGCGGGGCGGTCGTCGAGGGGATCAAGACCGCGACCTCGGAGTGGATCGTCGTCATGGACGGCGACTGCCAGCATCCGCCCTCCCTGATACCGGAGTTGGTGGCCACCGGCGAGCGGGCGAACGCCGGGCTCGTCGTCGCCTCCCGGTACATCGAGGGCGGCAGCCGGGCCGGGCTCGCCGGCGGCTACCGGGTGGCCGTCTCGCGCGGTGCGACCTGGCTCACCAAGGCCCTCTTCCCGCGCCGGCTGCACGGCATCAGCGACCCGATGAGCGGCTTCTTCGCCATCCGGCGCAGCGCGGTCAGCGCCGAGGTGCTGAAGCCTCTCGGCTACAAGATCCTCCTGGAGCTGGCCGTCCGCAGCCGTACGGGCCGGGTCGCCGAAGTGCCGTTCGTCTTCCAGGACCGGTTCGCGGGGGAGTCCAAGTCGACCGCGCAGGAGGGCTTCCGCTTCCTGCGCCATCTGGCCGGACTGCGCACCGCCTCGCCCGTCGCCCGCATGGTCGGCTTCGGGCTGATCGGCGCGAGCGGGTTCGTGCCGAACCTCGCCGGGCTGTGGGCGCTCACCGCCCTCGGCATGCACTACGTGCCCGCCGAGATCCTCGCCAACCAGCTCGGCGTCGCCTGGAACTTCCTGCTCATCGAGCAGCTGCTGTTCCGCGACCGGCGCGCGCACCGCCGCTGGTGGGACCGGCTCGGCCGGTTCACGCTGCTCGCCAACGCCGACCTGGTGCTGCGCATCCCGCTGATCGCGCTGCTCGTCGGCCGGTTCGGCATGGGCGCCCTGCCGGCCACCGCACTCGCGCTGGTCATGACGTTCGTCCTGCGCTTCGTCGGGACCGAAGCGCTGGTCTACCTCCCCCGCCGCCGGGGGAGCCGAGCAAGGAGAGCCGCTTGAGCACGTACCGCAGACGGACCGCGCTGGCCGGGGTGGGCGCCCTGACCGCCGGTCTGCTCCTGGCCGCGCCGCAGAGCGCCGAGGCCGCCAACCTGATCAAGAACCCCGGCTTCGAGACCGCCGGCACGGACGGCATGCCGTACTGCTGGGAGAAATCGGGCTGGGGCGACAACGACTTCAGCTTCGAGACGACCTCGGACGCGCACTCCGGGTCGAATGCCATGAAGGTCACGCTGACCCGCCGGGTCGACGGCGACCGCAAGGCGATGCTGACCGAGTCCACCGACTGCGCACCGGCCGTGACCGTCGGCAAGCAGTACGACCTCGGGGTCTGGTACAAGACCACCACCCCGGACGCCAACGTCACGCTGTTCCGGCACGACACGACCGCCGGCTGGCAGTACTGGACCGACGTCAAGACCCTCGACATGGCCTCGGCCTGGACGCAGGCCACCGTCCGCACCCCCGAGATCCCGCCCGGCACCGACCGCATCACCTGGGGTGTCTCCGTCTACGGCACCGGCTCGGCGACCACCGACGACTACACCATGGACCAGGTCCCGGACGTGACCCCGCCCGCCCAGTGCACCGGCACCAACGACCAGTGCGCGGGCGGCAGTTGGTCCGTCCTGCCGACGCAGAACCCGGTGCGTTCCATGCACTCCGTCGTCCTCAGCAACGGCAAGGTGCTGCTGATCGCCGGTTCCGGCAACAGCCAGGACGCCTTCAACGCGGGTACGTTCACGAGCGCGGTGTACGACCCGGTGAACGGCACGTACAAGGTGATCCCCACCCCGAAGGACATGTTCTGCGCGGGGCATGTGCAGTTGCAGGACGGCCGGGTGCTCGTGCTGAGCGGCAACAAGTCCTATCCGGACCCGAACGGCACCCACGGCTACGAGGGGTTCAAGGACTCGTACATCTTCGACCCGAAGACCGAGACCTACACCAGGACCAACGACCTCAACGACGGCCACTGGTACCCGTCGGCGACCGAGCTGGGCAACGGTGACGTCATCACCTTCGGCGGGCTGCGCGAGGACTCCACCGGGTCCGTGACCGCCGAGCGCTGGTCCGACAAGGACCAGCAGTGGCTGCCGACGTGGAAGGTCAACCAGACCTGGTCGTTCTGGGGCCTGTACCCGGCGATGGTCCTCATGCAGGACGGCCGCCTCTTCTACACGGGCAGCCATGTCTTCGGCAACAACATCCCCGGCACCGGCTCGGCGATCTACGACTACGGCGCCAACACGGTCACCCAGATCCCGGGACTGCAGAACAAGGACGAGCGCGACCAGTCGTCGTCCGTGCTGCTGCCTCCGGCGCAGGACCAGCGGGTGCTGACGGTCGGCGGCGGCAACATCGACTCCAACCCGGACGCGGGCCGCCTCACCGACGTGATCGACCTCAAGCAGGCGAACCCGTCGTACGTCGCCGGTCCGCCGGTCCCGCAGGGCACGGTCGACCTGGGCAACGGCAAGGTCCCGGAGACCGGCAGCCAGGGCAAGATGTACGTCTCCACGGTGCTGCTGCCCGACGGCAAGGTGCTGGAGACCGGCGGCGCCCTGCACAACCGCGCCAACCCGGTGTACGAGTCCTCGCTGTACGACCCCGCCACCAACGCCTTCCAGCAGGTCGCCGCCGACCCCGAGTCCCGCGGCTACCACTCCTCGGCGTTCCTGCTGCCCGACGGCCGGGTGATGGCCACCGGCGACAACCCGGGCAACGGCAGCTGGAACCACAACGTGTCGATCTACACCCCGCCCTACCTCTACAAGGGTCCCCGGCCGACGATCACCTCGGTGATCAGCCAGGAGTGGAAGTACGGCGACACCCAGCGGATCACCGTCGACCGCCCGATCGCCAAGGCGGAATTGATCCGCCCGGCAGCGGTCACCCACTCCTCCGATCCCAACCAGCGCTTCGTCGACCTGCCCCTCTCGGTCGACGGCAACAACGTCGACCTGAACGTGACGAACAACCCCAACCTGGCGCCCCCCGGCTGGTACATGCTCTTCGCGGTCGACGCCAACGGGGTGCCCTCGGTGGCCCAGTGGGTGCACCTGACGGGCCCGGCGGCCCTGACCGCCGCGTCCCCGCACATCCACGCCTTCGCCGACGGCCTCACCGGCAAGGTCGCGGGCCCCGCCAAGAAGCGCACGTCCCAGCAGGTCAGCCCGACCCTCTCCGGCTGCGACCGGCACTACGGCTCGATCAACGTGTGCGTGCCGACGGCCTTCCCGCCCGGGGTGCGGAAGACGACGGCCGCCCGGTGCGCCTGGCTGAAGCGCAACGGCTACGGGCTCCTGAAGGTCAACGGCGGCGACGACCCGCTGGGGCTGGACCGGAACAGGAACGGAACCGCGTGCGACAAGGGGGATGCGAGCAGGCGTTAGCCGCGCTGTGACAGGGCGCGTTCCACGATCGCCTCCAGTTGGTCGTGGTGCGCGCCCTTCCAGTACGCCCGGCCGCAGGACGTGCACTGGGCGAAGACGTCGTACGAGCGCTGGGTGCCGGACTTGAGCCGGTCGGCCAGCTCGTCCTTCGTGGCCTGCTTCAGCAGGCCGTTGCAGGCCGTGCAGCGG
Source organism: Streptomyces sp. NPDC025793 (assembly GCF_055558375.1). Classification (NCBI taxonomy): domain Bacteria; kingdom Bacillati; phylum Actinomycetota; class Actinomycetes; order Kitasatosporales; family Streptomycetaceae; genus Streptomyces; species Streptomyces sp. NPDC025793. Next base: position 32,636 of record NZ_JBVHMR010000007.1, read on the forward strand.
GTCCAGGGGCGCAGGTCGGGCGCGAAGCGGTCGAGGACGTCGTGGAGTTGGTCGTCGGGGCGGGTGCTGTAGACGAAGGCCCCGGCCCACAGTTCGCGGCGGCGCAGCAGGCCCCGGTCGCGGCTGAGCATCACGCGTTTCTCGGCCGCCGAGCGGGTGGCGAGGGCGGGGTCGCCGATGTCCGTCGACTCGTACGCCGTGTCCACGCCGAGGAGGCGCAGGCGGCGGGCCAGGGTGCCCAGATGGACGTCGAGGAGGAAGCGGAGCGGGGCGCCGGGGACCCGCTGGGGGCGCTCGACGGGGCGCACGCGCACCTGCTCGCCCGCCCGCGGAATGTGCGACACGGGCACCTCGCGGCCGTCCACGACCAGCGCGCCGACCTCGGTCAGCGGGACGCCCAGGGACTCGATGACATGGCCGAGGGTGGAGACGCCGTCGGTGGCCAGCGCCGTCGCACCACCGCGCCGGGACTGCGGTACGAACACATGGAGCGCGGGGGCGACTTCGACGTGGATCTCGGCTGCGTTCACCTCGTCAGCATCGCATGCCCGGGCGGGGCGCTCTCAGCGGTTTTCGTGGGGCAGGCCCCGGTCCAGGACGGTCAGGGCCCGGTCCATGAGGTCGCCCAGATCGCCCGCGAAGTCGTTCTCGGCCCAGTACATGGAGACCTCCATCAGGCCGCCGATCAGGGACATCGCGTAGACGCGGACCTCCAGGGCGTCGGGGTCCAGGCCGTAGCGTTCCGCGAGGGCGCCGCGGAGCAGGCGGCCGGTCTCCGACATGCTCTCGAACATCCGGGAGCGGACGGCGGGGACCTGCACCGTGAGGTGGGTGCGCAGGCGCACCACCTCGGGGTCCTCGCCCGTGCCGGCCTCCAGGGCCTTGTGCATGACGTGCCGCATCGACTCCATCCACGGCTCGCCGGCGGGCCGGGCGCGCAACTCCGCCACGATCAGCGGGTCGTACTCGTCCGTGAGGACGATGTCCTCCTTGGTCGGGAAGTACCGGAAGACGGTCGACGGCGACACCTCGGCCCGCTCGGCGATCTGCTCGACGGTCGTGGCGTCGTACCCCTGCTCCCTGATCAGCGCGTACGTCGCGGTGCGGATCGCCTCGCGGGTCTTGATCTTCTTGCGTTCGCGCAGGCCCAGCTGGGGGCGCTCGGCGGGGGAGAGGGGGGAACGTGCGGCCGTCATACGGTTCATTGTCAGGCATCCTCCGCGGCGACGACCATGGCGGCGCCGTCGCTTTCCGCCTCCCGCGCGGGTGACGCCGTCCTCGGCAGGAGGACCGCCGCCAGCAGCGCGGCGGCCAGCGCGGCGATCCCGCACACCAGCAAGGTCACGCCCATGCCGTGGACGTAGGCGTCGTTCGCGGAGGCGGCGAGGCGGGCCGCGCTCTCGGGGCCCGCCTGCCGGGCGATCAGGTGTGCGGCGACCACCGAGTCGCCGGCGGTGTGCGCGGCGTGCGGGGGCAGCCCGGTGACGTCGAGCCGGTCGCGGAAGATCCCGGCGAGCAGGCTGCCCAGCAGGGCGATGCCGACGGCGGCGCCGACCTGGCGCAGCGTCATCAGCAGGCCCGAGCCGCTGCCGGCCCGGTCGCGGGGCAGGGCGGCGAGGGCGCCGTCCATCGCGGGCACGACGGCGAAGCCGAAGCCGACACCGGTGATCGACAGCCACAGCGCGACGAAGCCGTAGCCGGAGCCCGCCGTCGTACGGCTGCCGAGCAGTGCGGCGAAGGCCAGCACCACCAGCCCGGCGCTCACCACGGCCCGCGCGCCGAACCGGGCGACGACCGGCTGGGCGCCCCGCGCGGCCACCATCAGGCCGCCCATCATCGGCAGCAGCCGCACGCCGGTGCCGAGGGCGTCGTGGCCGAGGACGGCCTGGAGATACGGAGGCAGCACGAACAGCAGGCCCGACAGCACGAACATCACCAGGGTCGCGGCGAGCGTGTTGAACAGGAAGCCGCGATGGGCCAGCAGCGTCATGTCGAGCATGGGGCGCTCGGCCCGCCGCTCGCGCAGCACGAGTGCGGTGAGCAGCACCGCGGCCGCCGCGAACGTCATCACGATCAGGGGGTCGTGCCAGCCGCGGTCGGGCGCCTCGATGATCGCGTAGATGAGGGCGCCGAGGCCGGTCGCGGTGAGCGCGGCGGACCGGACGTCGACCCGCGGGGAGGCGGGGTCGCCGGTCTCGGGGAGCAGGAGGACACAGGCGGCGATGCCGATCGCGGCCATCGGGACGTTGACCAGGAAGACCGAGCCCCACCAGAAGTGGTTCAGCAGCCAGCCGCCGATGATCGGGCCGAGCGGCAGGCCGAGCGCGGAGGCGGCGGAGATGATGCCGACGGCCTTGGCGCGCTCGTCGGCGCCGAAGAGCGAGGGCAGCACGGACAGGGCGAGCGGGGTGACGAGCGCGCCGCCCACGCCCATGAACGCCCGGGCCGCGACGACCCAGTTCACGTCGGGGGCCAGCGCGCCCATCAGGGAGCCGGCCAGGAAGAGGGCGAGTCCGCTGATCAGCATCCGGCGCCGCCCGAACCGGTCGCCGAGGAGGCCGGCCGGGAGCATCAGGGCGGCGAAGACGACGACGTACGCGTCCGCCATCCACTGCTGCTCGCCGGTCCCGGCGCCCAGCTCGGCGGCCATCGTCGGCAGCGCCACGTTGAGGATCGTCATGTCGAAGCCGAGCGTGAGCATGCTCGCGACCAGGGCCCCGAGGGCCCACCAGCGTCGAGGGTTCGCAGTGACAGCAACCATGAAATGAGAGTAGCTCTCAAAATATGGTTACTGTCAATGGGGAGGTGGTGTCACGCGCATGAAAAACGGCCACAGCTCGGGTGAGCTGTGGCCGTGGTGAGCGGTGGGGGTTACGCGTGCTGGTACGCCACCAGCGAGATGCCGACGTAGTGCACGACGAACGCGGCCAGCGTGAAGGAGTGGAAGACCTCGTGGAAGCCGAACCAGCGCGGTGACGGGTTCGGCCGCTTGAAGCCGTAGACGACGCCGCCGGCGCTGTAGAGCAGGCCGCCGACGATCACGAGGACCAGGACGGCGATGCCGCCCGTGCGCATGAAGTCCGGCAGGAAGAAGACGGCCGCCCAACCCATCGCGAGGTAGCAGGGCGTGTAGAGCCAGCGCGGGGCGCCGACCCAGAAGACGCGGAAGACGATGCCGGCCGCGGCGGCGGCCCAGATCCCCCACAGCAGCCACTCGCCCTTGCCGCCCGGCAGGAGCAGCAGGGTCAGCGGGGTGTAGGTGCCCGCGATGATCAGGAAGATGTTGGCGTGGTCGAGGCGGCGCAGGATGCCGTCCATCCGCGGGCTCCAGTTGCCCCGGTGGTACAGCGCGCTGACGCCGAAGAGCAGGCAGGCCGTCAGGATGTAGATGCCGCAGGCGATGCGGCCTCTGGTGGAGTCGGCGAGGGCGGTGAGCACCAGCCCCGCGATGAGTACGGCCGGGAACATGCCGAGGTGCAGCCAGCCACGCAGCTTCGGCTTGACCTGCTGCGGCAAGGAGAGCGCGGTGGGACCGCGGCCGTGGGCCGGCGTGTCCGTGGGCGCGTCGGGGGCGGACGCAGTCATGCGCGCATGGTACCTACGACACCGTAAGTCGTCCGTCAACGGCTGATGGTGACCAGGGAAAACGCAAAAGAACTTTCCGCTGAATCCAACATGGACGCAAAGAATCATGGAACTCGATGAAAATCGTGGCATGGGTCACGTCGCTCACCTGTGATGCCCCCTGGACAGATGGGCATTCGCATCGGATGATCAAATGAGTGCGGTCGGCACCGGATGAGCGCGCGCAAGATCGGCGCGGCGAAGCATCCGGGTCGCGGCCCCCACGGGGCGACAAACCAAAAACCCTCACTTAGGAGCAACCGTGGCGCGCGACAACGCGGCTCCCCTCCCCACCAACCACCAGGAACTGATCTCGTGGGTCAACGAGATCGCCGAACTGACGCAGCCGGACAGCGTGGTCTGGTGCGACGGCTCCGAGGCCGAGTACGAGCGGCTCGCCGAAGAACTGGTCGCCAAGGGAACGTTCAGGAAGCTCGACCCGATCAAGCGCCCGCACTCCTACCACGCCGCCTCCGACCCGTCCGACGTCGCGCGCGTCGAGGACCGGACCTTCATCTGCTCCGAGAAGGAGGAGGACGCCGGCCCCACCAACCACTGGAAGGCCCCCGCCGAGATGCGGGAGATCTTCGCCGGTGAGAAGGGGATCTTCCGCGGCTCGATGCGCGGCCGGACGATGTACGTCGTTCCCTTCTGCATGGGCCCGCTCGGCTCCAAGCTGTCCGCGATCGGCGTGGAGATCACCGACTCCGCCTACGTCGCCGTCTCCATGCGCACGATGACGCGCATGGGCCAGGCCGTCCTCGACGAACTCGGCGACGACGGCTTCTTCGTGAAGGCCGTGCACAGCCTCGGCGCCCCGCTGGAGGAGGGCCAGCAGGACGTTCCGTGGCCGTGCAACTCCACCAAGTACATCTCGCACTTCCCCGAGGACCGCGAGATCTGGTCCTACGGCTCCGGCTACGGCGGCAACGCCCTGCTCGGCAAGAAGTGCTACGCGCTGCGCATCGCCTCCGTCATGGCGCGTGACGAGGGCTGGCTGGCCGAGCACATGCTGATCCTCAAGCTCACCCCGCCGCAGGGCGAGTCCAAGTACGTCGCCGCCGCCTTCCCGAGCGCCTGCGGCAAGACCAACCTCGCCATGCTGGAGCCCACGATCTCCGGCTGGACCGTGGAGACCATCGGCGACGACATCGCCTGGATGCGGTTCGGCGAGGACGGCCGCCTGTACGCGATCAACCCCGAGGCCGGCTTCTTCGGCGTCGCGCCCGGCACCGGTGAGCACACCAACGCCAACGCGATGAAGACCCTGTGGGGCAACGCGGTCTTCACCAACGTCGCGCTCACCGACGACGGCGACGTGTGGTGGGAGGGCATGACCGAGGAGACCCCGGCCCACCTGACCGACTGGAAGGGCCGCGACTGGACCCCGGACTCGGCCGAGCCCGCCGCGCACCCCAACTCCCGCTTCACGGTCTCCGCCGCCCAGTGCCCGATCATCGCGCCCGAGTGGGAGGACCCCAAGGGCGTGCCGATCTCGGCGATCCTCTTCGGCGGCCGCCGCGCCTCCGCGGTGCCGCTGGTGACCGAGTCCTTCGACTGGAACCACGGCGTCTTCCTCGGCGCCAACGTGGCCTCCGAGAAGACCGCCGCCGCCGAGGGCAAGGTCGGCGAGCTGCGCCGCGACCCGTTCGCGATGCTGCCGTTCTGCGGCTACAACATGGGCGACTACATGGGCCACTGGGTCGACGTCGCCAAGGACAAGGACCAGGCCAAGCTGCCGAAGATCTACTACGTCAACTGGTTCCGCAAGAACGACGAGGGCGCGTTCGTCTGGCCGGGCTTCGGCGAGAACTCCCGCGTCCTGAAGTGGATCGTGGACCGCCTCGACGGCAGGGCCGAGGGCGTCGAGACCCCGATCGGCGTGCTCCCCGCGAAGGGCGCGCTGGACACGAACGGTCTCGAACTGTCCGAGTCCGACCTGGACTTCCTGCTCACGGTCGACAAGGAGGTGTGGCGCGAGGAGGCCGCGCTCATCCCCGAGCACCTGAACACCTTCGGCGACCACACCCCGAAGGAGCTGTGGGACCAGTACCACGCCCTGGTGGAGCGCCTCGGCTAGTGCCGTAGCCCCGCCCCGGACTCCACGGCCGGTTGGGATGCCCTGACCAGCGATCGTCACGACCGGCCGTGGGACGACCCCGGGTGCCCCGCACAACGGCGTGCGGGGCACCCGTGTCAGTTGCCCCGGTCCTCCAGTACCGCGTGTGCGCCTCCTGCCGGCGCCCCTCCGCGTCCCGCAGCGCCGAGGCCAGCCGCTCGGCCTCCTCGTGCAGCGCGCCGAGCCGGCGCTCCGGATGCCGCTCGGGCGGCGCGGTGCCCGGGGTCGGCCGGGTTCACCAGCGGGTGCGGACGAAGGCGTCCACCGCCTCCGGGACGTCCTGCCGGCACCTCGGAGGTGGGCACGGGCGCCTGCCGTACGCCGGTGAGCTTCTGGTCGGGACAGCCGGTCGCACCGGCGGTGGCCGACAGGAACTCGCTCGCGTCGCCCTGCGGCCGGAACCCGTGCCGTACGGCCGGCAGGCGCAGGGTCGGGTCGGTGCTGAGCAGCTCCCCGAACGCGCGGCCGTTCGCGTCGAGCGGTACGACGGTGTGGTCGCTGTTGACCGTGGTGTCCGGGTAGAGCACGACGAGGTCGTCCACCGTGTGCTGCTGTCGGAGCGGCGCGGCGATCCGGGACTCGTGGACGAGCACCAGCGGATTCCCGGCGCCGCTGACGAAGTCCCGGAACACCGCGTCCGAACTGGACTGCTGGGCGCCCTGGACGCTGACGAGCCGATGCAGCAGGGGAGCGGTCCGGTCAACTCCCCGTGCGCCAAGGCCTCTTTGAGCTGCTGCCAGGTCCGCCCCTGCCTGGCCGCGTCGAGGTAGGCGCCCATGTTCAGGGTGCCCCGGTTCCTGCCGTCGAGTACCGCGAGCCGGTTGGCGGCGAGGACGTCGGCCGCGCTGCGGTGGGCCACGACGACGAGCGGCGAGTAGAAGGGCCGGGGCAGCGGCTCCTGGGCGTGGTACTTGGCGGCCGGCGCGTCGGCGGGCGCCTGGCTGGGGGGAACGCGAAGTCGTACCCCTTGAGGTCCAGTCCCTCCATGGCCCAGGAGCCGGAGGACTCGACCCGCACGGTGCAGCCCTTGGCGGCCAGGGCCTTCGCCACGTCGGTATCGGCGAAGAAGTCCGCCTTCTCCGATCCGATCACTCCCCGCACGGTCTTCGTTGCCGTGCCCTTGTCGTCCCCGTGCCGGCCCGCGACGACGGCAGCCACGACACCGCCGATCAGCAGCACCGCGAGGACGATTCCCGCGATTCGTCTCACGCCGGGGAGCGTGCTCGCGGAATCCAGCGTTCCCCGGGGCCGGCCCATGAACGGGGGGTGACATACCGGCCCCGGCCCTGCGACGCGCCCCGCGGGGGACCCCGGCCCGGGATCAGCGGGCGGTGCTGAGTTCCTTCGGGTCGGTGAGCGCGGCGGCGTGGGCGTCCATCCGCCCGGCCGTCAGGATCGCCACCGCCGTGTCGGCGCGCGACGCGGCGACGACGAGCGCGCGGCCCGCGAGGGTGTGCGCGCGCCGGTGCAGCGCGGCGGGGTCGCCGGCGGCGGACGCTGTGGCCCGCAGCGGGGGGCGCCCGCCGCGGAGCCGGGCCACCTGTCCGGCGAGCCGCTCGGCGGCGGTGTCCAGGTCGGCCGACGGGGCCAGCCCGCGCAGTTCGTCGGTGACCGCGAGCAGCGCGGCGAGGTGTCCGGCGAGCTGGATGTCCAGCTCCTCCTCGCGCGACCGGTGGGGGAAGTCGGAGGAGGCGCCGGGAACTGTGCTGTGGACCGACTTGGCGCGGATCGGTTCGTACATGGGGGATGGCCTCCTGTGCGTGACAGGAAACCATCCTAGCTTGGATTTCGTCTAAAGTTGAGTCGTGTCACGGAATGAAGCCCGTCGACTACTACTGGCTGTATCCGTCCAGGAAGTTCCCGATCCGGGTGATCGCGTCCCGCAGATCGCCGACCGTCGGCAGGGTCACCACCCGGAAGTGGTCCGGCTCGGGCCAGTTGAAGCCCGTGCCCTGGACGACCATGATCTTCTCCTGGCGGAGCAGGTCCAGGACCATCTGCCGGTCGTCCTTGATCTTGAAGACCTGCGGGTCGAGGCGCGGGAAGAGGTACAGCGCGCCCCTGGGCCGTACGCAGCTCACGCCCGGGATCTGGGTCAGCAGCTCATGGGCGGTGTCGATCTGCTCCTTCAGCCGGCCGCCCGGCAGCACCAGGTCGTTGATCGACTGGCGTCCGCTGAGCGCGGCGACCACGCCGTGCTGTCCCGGCATGTTGGCGCACAGGCGCATGTTCGCCAGGATCGTCAGGCCCTCGATGTAGGAGTCGGCGTGCGCGCGCGGACCGGAGATCGACATCCAGCCCACCCGGTACCCGGCCACCCGGTACGCCTTCGACATGCCGTTGAAGGTGAGGGTGAGCAGATCGGGGGCGACCTTCGCGGTCGGGGTGTGCGTGGCGCCGTCGTAGAGGATCTTGTCGTAGATCTCGTCGGAGCAGACCAGCAGGTTGTGCCGGCGGGCGACGTCCGTCAGTCCCTTGAGCACCGCCTCGTCGTAGACCGCGCCCGTGGGGTTGTTCGGGTTGATGATCACGATCGCCTTGGTGCGGTCGGTGACCTTGCGCTCGATGTCGGCGAGGTCCGGCGTCCAGTCCGCCTGCTCGTCGCAGCGGTAGTGCACGGCCGTGCCGCCGGCGAGGGAGACCGCGGCGGTCCACAGCGGGTAGTCCGGCGCCGGTACGAGCACCTCGTCGCCGTCGTCGAGCAGCCCCTGCATGGCCATCACGATCAGCTCGGAGACGCCGTTGCCGATGAAGACGTGCTCGACGTCGGTCTCGATGCCGAGCGTCTGGTTGTGCATGACGACCGCGCGCCGGGCGGCCAGCAGACCCTTGGCGTCGCCGTATCCGTGGGCCGTCGAGACGTTGCGGAGGATGTCCTCCAGGATCTCCGGCGGGCACTCGAAGCCGAAGGCGGCCGGGTTGCCGGTGTTGAGCTTGAGGATGCGGTGACCGGCTGCCTCCAGCCGCATGGCCTCCTCGAGCACCGGGCCCCGGATCTCGTAACAGACGTTGGCGAGCTTGGTCGACTGGATCACCTGCATATGTGTGAGCTTACGGCCCGGTATCGCCTCGTGGGCCGTGTCTTCCGCCACGTGAGGCACGCGGATGGTGCCGCCGGGCGCCCGTGCGGACGCTGGGCGGCGCACAGGGAAACCCCTATGGCGCTCGACGCCTTCTTGTTCACACCCCTCTCTCGCCTTGAGAATGCGCATGACAAACATGAGGGCGGCCGGAAGATCTCCGGTCGCCCATGTCGTCAGAGGGGACCCCCACATGAACAAGCCTCTCCTTGCCGTGCTCTCCTCCGTGGCCCTGGCCGCCCTGGGCGCGACCCCGGCGGTGGCCGCCCCGCACCCGGCGCAGCCGCACACCGCAAAGACGCCCGCGGCCAAGGCGGTCACGGTCGACTTCGCCGGCACCGTCTCGCTCAGCAACTGCTCCGGCTCGGTCATCCGCTTCCCCGGCTCCGCGGACACCGACCCGGCCCTCGTCCTGACCAACGGCCACTGCCTGGAGACCGGCTTCCCCAGCCCCGGCGAGGTCATCACCGGCCAGTCCTCCAGCCGCACCTTCGGCCTGCTGAACTCCGCCGGCAGCAAGATCGCCACCCTGCGCGCCAACCAGGTCGTGTACTCGACCATGACGGACACGGACGTCACGATCTACCGCACGACCACCACGTACGCGGCGATCAAGAAGAGCTACGGCATCAGCCCGCTGACCGTGCAGGACACCCACCCGACCGCCGGCGCCGCCATCAAGGTCGTCTCCGGCTACTGGAAGACGATCTACAGCTGCAACGTGGACGGCTTCGTGTACCGGCTGCAGGAGGGCGACTGGACCTGGAAGGACTCCCTGCGCTACACCTCCGCCTGCAACACCATCGGCGGCACCTCCGGCTCCCCGGTGATCGACACCGCCACCGGCAACGTCGTGGCCGTCAACAACACCGGCAACGAGGACGGCGAGCGCTGCACCGAGAACAACCCCTGCGAGGTCGACGAGAGCGGCAACGTCACCGTCCGCCAGGGCATCAACTACGCCGAGGAGACGTACAGCATCCCGGCCTGCTTCACCACCGGCAACAAGCTGAACCTGGACGCCTCCGGCTGCACCCTGCCCAAGCCGTAGGGAAACAGGGTCACTTCGGAGCACGGCGGACGGAGCGGCCCGCGAGCACGTCCGTCCGCCTGCCGTCCTCGATGACGAACCGGCCGTCGACCAGGACGTACGGGATCCCCACGGGCAGCCTGCGCGGCTCGGCGAAGGTGGCGCCCGCCGCCACCGTCGCCGGGTCGAACAGCACCAGGTCGGCCCGGTACCCCTCGCGCACCAGCCCGCGGTCCGCCAGCCTCAGCCGGGCCGCGGGCCGGGACGTCAGATGCGCGACGCACTCCTCCAGGCCCAGCACGCCCAACTCCCGTACGTAGTGGCCGAGATAGCGCGGGAACGTGCCGTACGCGCGCGGATGCGGCTTGGCGCCTTGCAGGATGCCGTCCGAGCCGCCGGTGTGCGCGCGGTGCCGCATGATCGCGCGGACGTTCTCCTCGTGCCCGACGTGCTGGAGGATCGTCGTGCCGAGCCGGTCCGCCAGCAGCAGGTGCCGGGCGGTGTCCCACGGAGACTCGCCGCGCAGCCGTGCCGCCTCCCGGACCGTACGCCCCACGAACGCGCCCAGCGCGGGGTCGGTGACGCCGGAGATCTCGATCGTCTCCCACTCCACCGGCACCCCGTGACAGCCGTCCGCACCGGCCACCTCCAGGCCGTGCCGGATCCGCCCGGCCGTCGCCGGGTCGCCGAGCCGGGCCAGGATCTCCTCCGGCCCGCCCGCGCTCGCCCAGCTCGGCAGCAGTGCGGCCAGCGTGGTGGAGCCGGGCGTGTAGGGATAGGTGTCCAGCGTGATGTCCGCGCCGGCGCCGAGGGCCGCGTCGAGCAGGGCGAGCAGCTCGGGCGCCCGGCCCTTGTTCACGCCGAAGTTCATCGTCGCGTGGGCCAGGTGCAGCGCACAGCCCGCCTCCCGGGCCAGCTCCACCATCTCGGCGTAGGCCTCCAGGGCGCCCGCGCCGTAGGAGCGGTGGTGCGGGCAGTAGTAGCCGCCGTACGACGCCACCAACCGGCACAGCTCGGTCAGTTCGGTGTCCGGGGCGTACATGCCGGGCGTGTACGTCAGCCCGGAGGACATCCCGACCGCGCCCTGCTCCATGCCCTCGGCCACCAACCGCCGCATCCGGTCCAGCTCCTCGGGCGTCGCCGCGCGGTCCTCCCAGCCGACGGCGAGTGCCCGGACCGTGCCCTGGGGGATCAGGTACGCGGCGTTCACGGCGATGCCCCGGTCCAGCCGGTCCAGGTACTCCCCGACCGACCGCCAGTCGACGTCGAGGTCGTCGCCGTACCCGTTCCACCCGGTGATCGCCCGCCGCACCTCCTGGAGCGTGCGGTCGTCCACCGGTGCGTACGACAGCCCGTCCTGGCCGAGCACCTCCAGCGTGACGCCCTGCGCGGCCTTGGCGCTGTGGTCGGGGTCGCGCAGCAGGGCCAGGTCGGAGTGGGCGTGCATGTCGATGAAGCCGGGGGAGAGGACCAGGCCCTCCGCGTCCAGCTCCCGCATCGCGCGCGGGCGCCGGCAGCCGGCCTGGGCGGCCTCCTCGACGATCGAGACGATCCGCCCGCCGTCGATCACCACGTCGGCGCGGTACGACGGTTCGCCGCTGCCGTCCACGACGTCGGCGTCCCGGATGACCAGGTCCTCCACGGAAGGCCCCCTAGAAGTAGGTACGGATGAAGTCGACCACCGTCCCGTCCGCCTCCGCCACGGGGATCAACTGCCACTTGTCGAACGACGTGCAGGGGTGCGACAGCCCGAGCCCGATCCAGTCGCCGACCTCCACGTCCGCGCCCGGTTCGGTGCGCAGCCAGGCGTGCTGGTCGGACAGCCCCGTCACGGTGATCCCGTCGGCCGGCCGCTCGACCTCGCCGCGGCGTACCACCTGGGCGGCGGGCAGGTCCAGGTCGTAGGCCGCGTCGCGCTTGCCCGCGTTGGCGAAGGCCTGCTCCGGGGTCGGCCGCGACACGACCTGCGCCCACAGCCGGAAGGCGGGCTCCAGCGCGCCCTCCTCCGGGACGCGGGCGAAGGGGGTGATCCGGCGGTAGTGCCCGTCGTCGTGCGAGACGTACGCACCCGAGCGCAGCAGCTTCAGTACGGGCGCGGACAGTTCGGGGATCTCCGCGAACACCTCGGCCACCGAGTCGAACCAGCCGCTGCCGCCCGCGCTGACGACGATCTCCTGCGCGCCCTTGAACAGCCCGGCGCGGTCCAGCCCGGCGGCGAGCGCCACCAGCCGGCGCAGATACGCCCGCACCCGCTCCGGATCGGGCTGCGGCACCTCGCCCTCGTACCCCGCGACCCCCACGAGCCGCAGCGTGCCGGACGCACGGCCCACGGCCTCGGCGACGGCCCGCGCGTCCGCCTCCGTGCGCACACCGGTGCGGGCTCCGTCGCCGGCCCCCAGCTCGACGACGACGTCGACGGGCCTGGCGGAACCCTTGAGCGCGGCGTCCATCAGCTCCACCCCGCGCACGGAGTCGACGTAGGCGACGAACCGGAACTCCGGGTCGGCGGCCAGCTCGGCCGCGATCCACCGCAGGGCGGCGGCGTCGACGAGTTCATTGGCGAGGAAGATCCGCCGGACCCCGAACTCCCGGGCGACGCGCACCTGGTGGGGCACCGCCAGGGTGATGCCCCAGGCGCCGTGTTCGAGCTGGCGGTGGAAGAGCTGCGGGGCCATGGAGGTCTTGCCGTGCGGGGCGAAGGCCAGCCCGTGCCGGGCGGCGTACGCCTCCATCAGCGCCAGGTTGTGCTCCAGGCGCTCGGCGGACAGGGCGAGGACGGGGGTGGCGAAGCCGTCGGCCGCGCGGAAGAGGTTGCGGCGCTGGGCGGCCAGTTCGCCGACGGTCAGGCCGTCGGCGTCGGGCGGGAGGCCCTTGAAGCGGTGGTCGACACGTTCCTCGGCCAGTCGGGCGAGCGCTTCGGTGCGCATGGAGCCCCTCTCCTGACTGTTGCAATCTATGCAACGGCCATTGCGTGCATTGCTAACTGGTGTCTAGCATCTCGCCGACACCGGGTCAACGGAGCCGCCGCCCGGCCATCGACAGGAGTCATCATCGACGACGCTGCTTACGACGCCGTGTGCGCCGGGACCGTTCCGCACGAGCCTGTGGACGTCGTGACCCTCGGCGAGTCCATGGTCACCTTCCTGCCCAGCCGCCCGGGACGCCTCGCGGACGTGCCCTCCTTCGACCGCGCGATCGGCGGCGCCGAGTCCAACGTGGCCTGCGTGCTGGCGGCCGCCGGGCACTCCGCGCGATGGGTGAGCCGCGTGGGCGCGGACGGGTTCGGGCAGCACCTGGTGGAGGGGATCGCCGGATACGGGGTCGACACGAGCGCCGTGGGCACCGACGCGCTCCGGCCCACCGGCATCTACTTCCGCACGGCCGGCGACCGCGGCACGGGCGCGCACGAGGTGGCGTACTACCGGACCGGTTCGGCGGCGTCGGTGATGAGCCCGGGCAACGTGGACCTCGGGGCGGTACGGGCGGGCCGGGTGCTGCACCTGTCGGGGATCACGGCGGCGCTGTCGCCCGAGTGCCGGGAGCTGATGCACGCGCTGACGGCGCCCCGCGCCGGGCGGCCGCTGCTCTCCTTCGACGTGAACCACCGGCCGGGGCTGTGGCGTACGGCCGAAGCGCCGCGGGTGCTGCTGGACCTGGCCCGGCGCGTGGACGTGGTGTTCGTGGGGGAGGACGAAGCGGAGCAGGCCTGGGGGGTCAAGGGCGGCCCCGAGGCCGTCCGCGCGGCGCTGCCCGAGCCGGACGTGCTGGTGGTGAAGCAGGGCGCGAGGGGCGCGACGGCGTTCGCGAGCCATCGGCCGCCCGTCTTCGAACCGGCCCTGCGCGTGGACGTCGTCGCCACCACCGGCGCCGGCGACGCCTTCGCCGCCGGCTTCCTCTCCGCCACCCTGCGCGGCCTGCCCCTGCCGCTCCGGCTGCGCCACGGCCACCTCTTCGCCGCCGCGGCCCTCACCACCCCCGGCGACCTCGCCCCGCCCCCCGCCCGGGACCACGCCGACCGGCTGAGCGCCCTCGGCAGCGCCGCATGGGGGAGACTTCGACTCGGCCCCGGCTGGACGCAAGCCGACGTGGCCGAACAGGAGGCGAACACCCCATGAGCCAGACCGTCGACCGCGCCCTGAGCATCCTGCCGCTGCTCGCCGAGGGCCCCGCAGACCTCGGGCAGGTCGCCGACCGCCTGGGCGTGCACAAGTCCACGGCGCTGCGCCTGCTGCGCACCCTGCACGAACACGGCATGGTCTACCGCCAGTCCGACCAGCGCTACCGCCTCGGCGCCCGCCTGTTCGCCCTCGCGCAGGAGGCGATGGAGAACCTCGACATCCGCGAGATCGCCCACCCCCACCTCGTCCGCCTCAACGAGGCCTGCGGTCACACCGTGCACCTCGCCGTCCACGAGGAGAACGAGGTCCTCTACATCGACAAGGTGGAGAGCCGCTACCCGGTCCGCATGTACTCCCGGATCGGCAAGCCCGTCGCCATCACGGTCGCGGCCGTCGCCAAGCTCCTCCTCGCCGACCTGCCCGAACCCGAGCGCCGCGCCCTCGCGGACCGGCTCGACTACCCCCTGTACACGGCCCGTTCGACGCCGAACGCCGAGGCCTACCTCAAGGAGCTGGCCACGGTGCGCGAACAGGGCTGGGCCACCGACCTCGGCGGCCACGAGGAGTCCATCAACTGCGTCGCCGCCCCCGTCCGCGGCGCCGACGGCCGGGTGGTCGCCGCGATGTCGGTCTCCGCGCCGAACGTGGTCGTCACCGCCGAGGAACTCCTCACCCTGCTCCCGCTGGTGCGCCGTACGGCGGACGCGATCAGCAGCGAGTACTCCGGCAGAACCCCGATCAAGGAAACCCCCTGATGACCGAGAAGACCGCGCTCACCCCGAAGACCCACACCACCCCGCCCGCGAAGTTCTCGCACGGCGTGCGGAAGGGCAACATCCTCCAGGTCGCCGGCCAGGTCGGCTTCCTGCCGGCCGAGGAGGGCAGGCCCCCGACACCGGCCGGCCCCACGCTGCGCGAGCAGACCCTCCAGACCCTCGCCAATGTCCGGGCGATCCTCGAAGAGGGCGGCGCGAGCTGGGACGACGTGATGATGATCCGCGTCTACCTGACGGACGTGGACCACTTCGCCGAGATGAACGAGATCTACAACACCTACTTCGAGGAGCAGGGCCTCACCCAGCCGCCCGCCGCCCGGACCACGGTCTACGTCGGTCTCCCGGCCGGCCTCCTCATCGAGATCGACGCGCTCGCCGTACTCGGCTGAGTCCCTGACGATCCCTCACCTCCCGCACGTCCCGCACGGCACGGCGTCCCCCACCCCCGGGCCGCCGTGCCGCGCCCCGCCCTGCCCGAAAGCACGATGCATTTACGAAGAGGACCCCCAATGTCCCATCCGCTCTCCCTCCCCCTGGCCGCGACGATCCCACCCGCCCCACCCCACACCGGAGGCCTGCTGCTCCTCCTGGGCGGCACCCCCGGACTCCTCACGGTCGCCGGAATCGGCATAGCCCTCCTCCTCTTCCTGATCATCAAGGTCAGGCTCCAGCCCTTCGTGGCCCTCCTCGCCGTCTCCATAGCCGTGGGCCTGCTGGCCGGCCTCTCGGTCACCGAACTCTTCGGCACCGTCCAGAGCTCCAGCGCCGTCTCCACCATCGAGTCCGGCATGGGCGGCATCCTCGGCCACGTCGCGATCATCATCGGCCTCGGCACGATGCTCGGCGCGATCCTGGAGGTGAGCGGCGGAGCGGAGGTACTGGCCGCGCGCCTGCTGACGCTGTTCGGTGAGAAGCGGGCGCCGCTGGCCATGGGCCTGACGGGCCTGATCTTCGGCATCCCGGTCTTCTTCGACGTGGGCATCTTCGTCCTGGCCCCGCTGGTCTACGCGGCGGCGAAACGAGGCGGCAAGTCGATCCTCCTCTACTGCCTCCCCCTCCTCGCCGGCCTCTCCATGACCCACGCCTTCCTGCCCCCGCACCCCGGCCCGGTCGCCGCCGCCGGCCTGCTGCACGTCCAGCTCGGCTGGGTCATCCTCATGGGCGTCGTCTGCGGCATCCCCGCCGTACTGGCCGCGTGGGCCTTCTCCGCCTGGATCGGCCGGCGGATCTTCGTCGCCGTACCGCAGGACATGGCCGAAGCGGCGGAGGAGGCGAAGCGGGCGGTGGCGGCGGAGCAGCGCGCGCAGGGCGTGGAACCACGGGAGAACCCGGTCCCGCTGGGCGTGGTCCTGACGATCATCGGCACCCCGCTGGTCCTGATCCTCTCGGCCACCTTCTCCTCCATCGTCCTGGACCCGTCCCCCACCCGCTCGGTCCTCCAGTTCTTCGGCACCCCCATGGTGGCCCTGACGCTCGCCCTGCTCCTGGCGTACTACCTGCTGGGCATCCGCCGCGGCTGGACCCGCAAGTCCCTTGAGGCCGTGTCCACTTCGTCGCTGAAGCCGGTCGGCAACATCCTGCTGGTCGTCGGCGCGGGCGGGATCTTCGGCGCGGTGCTGAAGGCGAGCGGGGTGGCCCAGGCCCTCTCGGACACCTTCCACGGCGTGGGCCTCCCGGTGATCGTCCTCGCCTACCTGATCTCGCTGGTCCTGCGGGTGGCGCAGGGCTCGGCGACGGTGGCGATCGTGACGACGGCGGGCATCGTGGCCCCTCTCCTCACCGAGGGCGACCACTCCCAGCCCTTCGTGGCCCTGGTCATCATGGCGATCTCGGCGGGCTCGATCTTCGCCTCGCACGTGAACGACGGCGGCTTCTGGATGGTCGCCAAGTACTTCGGCATCAGCGAACGCGACACGCTCAGGACCTGGACGGTCCTGGAGTCCGTGCTCTCGGTGTCCGGTTTCGCCGTGGCGGCGGCAATGAGCCTGTTCGTCTGAAGGCTCCAAAGGCCGTGAAGGCTCCGAAGGTGACTGATGTTGCCCATGGGATGAGCGGTCCGACTGGTTCCGGCACAGGGAAGTCGTCCATACTGCCGCCGTGGAGCAGCGCACAGGAGCGAGCAGCAAGCCGTCGAAGGCCGAGCCGTTGAAGACCGAGCCCGTCACGGGCGCCGGTTTCGACCCGGCCTTCATCCCGGGGCTCACGGCTCCGGCCAAGGCGGACACGTCGACGCCGAAGGAGGCGAAGCCGGACCCGGACCCGGATCCGGCTCCGGCTCCGGAGAAGTCGGAGGAGGCGGCCGGTACCGCCACGCCGGACGACGTCACGGCCGACGACGCCACGGACAGCGACGCCGCTGACGGCGACGCCGCTGACGGCGACGGCCCGGTCTTCGAGGCGTCCGACCGCCGGGCGCGGATAGTGGCCGACCGCAAGGGCGTCCGCCTCCGCCTCGACGAGGAGTCCTGCGAGTTCCGCTGGGACGAGATCGCGGCGGTCGAGACGGAGTCCCCCCGCTTCGGCAAGCGCTACACGATCACGGTCCACACCCCCGAGCGCCGCTGGTTCCCGATCGAGATCGAGGCGGCGTCGAGGTCCCGCTTCAAGGAGTGGGACGAGCAGATCGACGCGGTGCTGGACGCGTACTTCGAGGACGGCGAGTAGACGGAGACGGAACGCCGGCCGGTCGAGTCGTGACTCGACCGGTGGTTCCTCACTTCTCGGTGTCGCCGAGGGAGAGGGGCGACTTCCGCCACCGGCTGGACCGCTTCAGGGCGTCGATGAAGGGGGCGAAGGCGGTGGCGGGGAAAGTGAGGGTGGCTCGGGCGGGGGCTTTGGAGTCGCGGAGGGCTATGTGGGTGTCCTGGTCGGCCACTTCGACGCAGTCGTTCCCCTCACCCCCGCCGGAGTAGGACGACTTCTTCCACGAGGTGGGGGCGCTCATGCGGGTCCTCACAACTCCTTCGTGAGCCGGTGGATGAGATCGCGCGACTGCTGAGGGGGCAGTGCCTGTTCCTTCACCTTACGGAAGAGCCTTCGGAAGTGCTCCAGCTGGGCCTCCGAGTCGACGAAGGCCGTGCCATGGGGAGCGTCGCGTACGACGGTGTCCAGCCGTGGGACCGATCCGCCCAGGTGCACCATGGTGCTTCCGGCTCCGGCGAAGTCGTCCAGCGCGAGGGGGACGACCCGCACCGTGACGTGGTCGGCCTCGGACACCTCCAGGATGCGGCCGAGCTGAGACCGGGAGGCTGCCCGCCCGGCCACCCTGATCCGCAGCGCCGCTTCATGGATCACGGTCTCGTACGGGATGGGGTCGGCGCCCTCGATGACGACCCTGCGCTTCATTCGATGTGCAACCCGGAGATCCACCTCGCTGTCCGGGAACTCGGGGTTCATGTAGGCGAAGAGGGCTCGGGCGTAGTTCTCGGTCTGGAGAAGTCCGGGCACGTGGATCACCGCCACGTCGTTACGGAACCTCGCGTGATGGTCCAGTTCGGCGAGATCCTGGTAGGCGGCGGGCAGGGTGCCCCGGTACTCCTCCCACCACCCACGGGTTCGGTCGCTCGCCATGTCGGCGAGCGCGTCGATCAACTCGCCGTCGGAGCAGGCGTAGTTGGCGGCAAGTCGCCGCACCCGCTGCTCGCTCACGCCCGCGATCCCGGACTCGATCTGGCTCATCTGGACGGAGTTCGTCCCCAGCAGGCCGGCTGCCTCGGTTGCCTTGAGTCCGGCGGCCTCGCGCAGCCTGCGTAGTTCGGTGCCCAGGCGTACCTGGCGTGCTGTGGGGTTCCGTCGTGCTGGCACAGCGCCCTTCTTTCCTCAACGGCCCTGGTGAGGTGACTCGTTCGGGGTCACGTTACGCGACCTGCTTGCAGCGAATGAAATTTATGCCCTACCGTCAGTGACGTACCGCACACGCAGCGGAAGTGCACCGCGTGCCGCGGCGTTGCCACCCTGTGCGTGAAATCCACCTCGTTTCCCCGGAGTTGATGACGCATGCCCGAAACCTGGGACTACACCCTCTACATCCCCAACGACCCCAGAGCCGTCACGGTGTGCCGCCGCACGCTGCGCCTGATCCTGGCCCTGCACGGTCTGATCAACCTGGTGGACACCGCCGAACTCCTCGCCGCGGAGCTGGTGTCGAACGCGGTACGGCACACGAAGGGCCCCGCCGCGCTCAGGGTCCGCCGCACCTCGGAGGGCGTCGTGTGGATCGGGGCGTGGGACACGGACCCGGCGTCGCCCGATCCGCCGCGTGCGCTGGAGGAGGTGGGGGAGTCGGAGGACGGGCGGGGTCTGGGGCTGGTGTCGGCCTGCGCGAACCTGTGGGGGTGGCAGCCGTCGGCACGGTTCGGGGACCGGGGGAAGTACGTGTGGTGCGAACTTGCGGCGGCCTAGCTAGTTGATCACGACGTCGTACCGCCGCCGGAGTGGGCAAGCGTCATGTCCTGCCCTTGACAGGCAGCAACGCCCGGACCCTCTGGGTCCGGGCGTGACCACCGCGCCTATCTCACCTCACGGCAGTGCATGCACATGCGCCCCCACCGAGCTCGACCACGCGTTGCCCGATGCCGCGTCCCAGTTCGTGGACCAGGTCATCGCGCCCCGGAGGTCGGGGTAGGTCTTGGACGGTTTGAAGGTGCCGCAGTTCGTGCCGGCCGTCAGGCAGTCGAGGGCGTTGTTCACCACGGTCGGCGACACGTAGCCGCTGCCCGCCGCGCTCGTCGAGGCGGGGAGGCCGAGGCCCACCTGGGACGGGGAGAGGCCGCCCTGGAGCTGGATGCAGGCGAGGGTGGTCAGGAAGTCGACCGAGCCCTGGCTGTAGACCTTGCCGTCGCAGCCCAGCATGGAACCGCTGTTGTAGTACTGCATGTTGACGACCGTCAGGATGTCCTTCACGTTCAGGGCCGTCTGGAAGTACGAGTTCGACGTCGACTGCATGTCGATCGTCTGCGGGGCCATGGTGAGGACGAAGGACGAGCCGGCCTTGGCGGAGAGGGCGCGCAGCGCCTGTGTCATGTACGTCGCGTCGAGGCCGTTCTCCAGGTCGATGTCGACGCCGTCGAAGCCGTACGTCTGCATCAGCGAGTAGACGGAGTTCGCGAAGTTCGTCGCCGACGTCGAGTCGCTCACCGACACCGTGCCGTTCTGGCCGCCGATCGAGATGACGACCTTCTTGCCGGCCGCCTGCTTCGCCTTGATGTCCGCCTTGAACTGGTCGACGGTGTAGCCGCCGAGGTCGGCCGAGTCGAGGTTGAAGGTCACCGCGCCCGGCGTCGTCGTCGCGTCCGCGAAGGCCACCGCGATGATGTCGTAGGAGGAGGGGACGTCGGAGAGTTTCTGGACCGTCGCGCCGTTGTTGAAGTTCTGCCAGTAGCCGGTCACCGCGTGCTTCGGCAGCACACCCCCGCCTCCTCCACCGCTCGATCCGGAGGACGTCGTCGCCGTCACCGGCGCCGACTTCGCCGACTCGCCCGCCGCGTTCGTCGCCGTCACCTGGAAGCTGTACGACGTGGCGGCGGTCAGCCCCGTCAGCGTCGCCGACGTGCCCGTCACCGCCGTCGCCTTCGTGCCGTCCTGGTAGACGTCGTAGCCCGTCGCGCCCGACACCGGGGACCAGGAGAGGGTGGCCGAGGAGGACGTGGTGGACGAGACCGACAGGCCGGTCGGGGTCGCCGGGACCGTGGGGGGCGGGGTGCCGCCTCCGCCCCCGCCGTCGGGGCCGTAGACCGAGACGTCGTCGGCGTAGTAGGCCGCCTGGCCGTACCACCCGTGCGTGTACACCGTGACCGAGGTCGTTGACGCGCCCGTGGTGAAGGTCGTCGACAGCTGCTTCCAGGTGGTCGTGTCGGGGGTCCAGGTGGAGACGTCCGTCGTGCCCGTGCCCGTCACGCCCAGGTAGGAGTACCCGCCCTGCACCCACGCGCTCAGCGTGTACGTCGAGTTGGGCGCGACCGCGACCGCCTGGGTGCACTGGGCGTCGTCCTGGCCGGCCGGGGTCGCCTTCAGTGCCGACGAGCCGCTGTGGACCGGGGAGGAGACGGTCGTGCCGCTGCCCGCCGTGCACGTCCAGCCGCTCAGGCCCGACTCGAAGCCCGCGTTCGTCGCGTTGTTGACGTCCGCCGCGGCTGCCGGGGCGGCGGTCGCCGTGAGGCCCGCGACCGACAGGGCCAGGGTCGTGACGGCCGACCACAGCAGGGTCATGCGTCGTCTGCCGTATCCGTATCCGGGTATGCCTGTGTCTGGTGCGCGCTCCACTGGGGCCTCCGGGAGGGAGAAGGGGAGATGGGGGAGGGATGGTTGCCGTCGCTGGGCTGACAATTTGGTCCAGACCAATTCGGGTGTCAAGAGGTCCAGACCAAAATGGATTTCGCAACCTCGCTCAACCTGTCCTGTTTTGGCGGGACTTGCGCGGTCTTTGTGCCGAGAGAGTTCCACGCGAGCTTCACAAACGCTGTTCTCCGGCCATACGGCCGTGGATACAGTGCTCACGTAGTCACGCAGTGAAGTCGTCCCGGCGGAACGGGAGTGGCCCCGGACGGCCGGCGGGTGTGAAGAGCGGGGAGCTGCGCGTGCCAACTGCCATTGCCGTGACCAGTGCCGACATGGCACTGCCGGCTCAGGACGAACGGACCGTGCCCGCCGTCGTGCTGAGCGGTATCGACCAGAAGCCGCTGGAGCAGGCGGTCGTGGAGCTCCACGCCCTGATCGAGCAGTACGGGTACCTCGTCGTGGTCTGTTCCAGCGCCACGCCCGCGAGCGTCATGCAGCGGCTGTACACCCTGCGCTCGCTGCTGGAGAGCGACCGTGTCGCCTTCTTCCGGCCCGAACTGCCCCCGCTCGGCATCGCCGTGCTCGCCCGGCAGCTGCGCCAGCTCGCCTCCTGCGATCTGAGCCCGGGGATCCTCGCCTCCGCCGGGCGGCTGCTCACCCACTACCTCCACGCCGGGGCGGTGCTGGGCTCGGTCGCGCGCCTGGACCGGGTGCCGGTCGGGCTCAAGGCCCACGCCAGATCCTGGGTGCCGGGCAGCCAGTTCGCCGTGCTGGCCCACCCCGAGCCGCAGCTCGTCAAGATCGCGCCCGAAGTCACGCTCAAGGGGCCCGAGTTCAGCACCTGGATGCTCGTCGCCAAGGGGCAGCTGCAGAGCGAGTGGGTCGGCGGACTCGGCGGGCAGTGGAGCGTGCACGGGCTGCGCGAGGTCCCGCTGCCCGCCGAGTCCAGGGACTGGTGGGGGACCGGCCGCGTGATCGAGTTCTGCGGCTACCTCGCCGATCTGTCGGTCCTCTACCAACTGGTCGCCTCCGTACGGCAGACCAGCTGTCACTGGTGCGGCCTGGACGTCATCGGCGACCTGTGCGTCTTCTGCTCCGCCACCCCGCCCGCCCACGAACCCGCCGCGCCCCGCGCCCTGGAACAGCGCTCGCCCGCCTGACCGGCCCCGGAAAACAGACTCGTATCCCGCTCGACCGATTCCCCCAACGAGGTTGCACGGTTCATGAACTCCCGTCAGCGCCGCGGCGTGATACTGCTGATCCTGTCGGTCCTGTGCGCTCTCGGCGCGTTCGCCGGCGTGCTCTCCGTCGTCCACAACGTCAATTCCAAGGTCGGGCCCGAGGTCAGCGCCTATCGGGTCAGGTCCGACGTGAAGCCGTACACCGCCCTGGACACCGGCCAGTTCGAGAAGATCGAGATGCCGAAGCGGTGGCTGTCCGACAACGCCGTCACCGACCTGCGGCAGATCCAGGGCAAGATCGCCGTCACCACCCTGCGCGCCGGGTCGCTCCTCCAGAGCGACATGATCGTCGACCAGCCCGCCCTCCAGCCCGGACAGCAGGAGGTCGCCATCATGATCGACGCGGCGACCGGGGTCGCGGGGAAGATCACTCCGGGCTCCCGGGTCAACGTGTACGCCACCTTCGCCGGGAAGAACAACGGCGATCCCGACCAGTCGAAGATCATCGTCACCAACGCCCGGGTCCTCGACGTCGGCCGCATCACCGCCCTCGACGACTCCACCAAGAACCAGACCCAGAGCCAGAGTCAGAGCCAGCTCAGCGAGGGCGTCCCGATCACCTTCGCGCTGTCCACCCTCGACGCCCAGCGCATCACCTACGCCGAGTCCTTCGCCCAGCGCGTGCGGCTCGCCCTGGTGGCCCCCGGCAGCGAGACCAGCGTTCCGGACAAGGACCGCACGTACGAACTCGCGACGGACAAGTGAGAGGCGGCCCGCATGCCCACCAGGATCCTCCCGGCCGGTGCGGACCCCGACGCCGTCCGCTCCCTCGTCACCCTCCTCAGCCAGCTCCCCGACGCCGAGCCGCAGCCGCCCGTCGTCGACTCCACCCAGCTCGTCGACACCCTCGCCCGGCTCGCCGCCGAGTCCGTGGAGGAGCTGCCGGAGGTCGTCGTCGTCCATGAACGGGTCGGCCCGGTCGCGGCCCTCGACCTGATCCGCGAGGTCGCGCTCCGCTTCCCGGCCGTCGGCGTCATCCTCGTCACCACCGACGCGAGCCCCGGGCTGTTCGCCGCCGCCATGGACGCCGGCGCCCGCGGCCTGGTCGCCCTCCCGCTGTCGTACGAGGAACTCGCCAGCCGCGTCCAGGCCGTCGCCCAGTGGTCGACCGGGGTACGGCGCCATCTCGGCCACGGCACCGACGTGCTGGGCGGCGTCGGCGGTACGGTCGTCACGGTCAGCGGCGCCAAGGGGGGAGTGGGCACGACGCTGGCCGCCATCCAGCTCGCCCTCGCCGCGCAGGCCTCCGGCCGGCCCACCGCCCTGGTCGACCTGGACCTCCAGACCGGGGACATCGCCTCCTACCTGGACATCCAGTTCCGCCGGTCCGTCGCCGACCTCGCCGCGATCACCGACATCTCGCCCCGCGTCCTCGCCGACGCCGTCTTCCGCCACGACACCGGGCTCGCCCTGCTCCTCGCCCCGGCCGAGGGAGAACGCGGCGAGGAGGTCAGCGACCGCGCCGCCCGGCAGATCGTCCGCGCCCTGCGCTCCCGCTACGAGGTCGTCGTCGTCGACTGCGGGGCCCAACTGAGCGGCGCGGGTGCGGCGGCCGTGGAGATGGCCGACACCGCGCTGCTGGTCACGACCCCGGACGTGATCGCCGTCCGCGCCGCCAAACGGACCGTACGGATGTGGGACCGGCTCCAGATCCGCAAGGCCGAGGAGACGACGACCGTCGTCAACCGGCTGGCGCGCAGCGCGGAGATCCAGCCCGCGCTCGTCCGGCGCATCACGGGCACGGCGCTCGCGCGCACCGCCGTACCCGCCAATTTCAAGGAACTTCAGGCCGTCGTGGACGCGGGGCGGGTCCATGAACTCGACGGCAGGAGCACCGTGAAGCAGGCGCTGTGGGCGCTCGCCGGAGAGCTGGGCCTCGTGAAGGCGGCGGCCGAGGGGGCCCATCGGGGCGGCGGACGGGGCGCGGTGGGATTCCGGCGGCGGAAGGAGTGAGCGGGCGATGAGGAGGCCCGGCGGGGACAGGGGGCAGGTGAGCATCGAGTTCCTCGGGATGACACCGCTGATCATTCTCACCCTGGTGCTCGTGTGGCAGGCCGTGCTCGTGGGGTACGCCTTCACGCTCGCGGGGAATGCTGCGGACGAGGGGGTGCGGGCGGGGACGGCGGCGCCGCGGGGGGAGCGGTACGGGGTGTGCCGGCAGGCGGCGCTGAAGCATCTGTCGGGGGCGTGGCGAGGGGGTGCCAGCGTGAGCGGTTGCGACCAGAGCGGCTATGTGACCGTGGACGTGGGCGTCAAGGTCCCGGTCCTCTTCCCCGGCTCCGTCGACTTCCCCCTCACCGTGCACGGGCACGCCGGTGCCGTGGAGGAGGTGAAGGACTGAGATGCCGTACCGCCGTCGCCTTCGTGGCCGGGACAGCGGCCAAGTGGCCATCGAATACCTGGGGTTCATCCCCGTCCTGCTGATCGTCGCGCTGGCCGGGATCCAGATCGGCGTCGTCGCCTACGCCGCCGAGCAGGCCGGTACGGCGGCCCGGGCCGGGGCGCGGGCCGCCTCCTTGCGCCAGGACGCCCAGCAGGCCTGCGCCGGAGCCGTCAGCAGCGGCATCACGGTGAGCTGCTCGTCCGGCTCCGGCGGCGACTCCGTGACCGTCACGGCCACCGTCCGCATCCCGAAGATCGTCTGGGACTTCGGCGACGCCACCAAGACCGCCACCATGCCCCTCGACCACTGACCCGGGAGAAGCGATTCCATGAGCCTGCGGGCACGCATCGGCACTCCGGAGGAGCACGGCAGCCGGGGCGAGGACGGACATCTGGTCGCCTCCTACCGGGCCAAGCTGCTGGAGGAGATCGACCTCGCGGAGATGAGCTCGCTCGCGGCGGCCGAACGCCGGGCGCGGCTGGAGCGCGTGCTCGGGCACATCATCAGCCGCGAGGGTCCGGTGCTGTCGACGGTCGAGCGCGCGCAGCTGATCCGCCGGGTGGTGGACGAGGCGCTCGGCCTCGGCATCCTGGAGCCGCTGCTGGAGGACGCGTCGATCACCGAGATCATGGTGAACGGCCCCGACGCGATCTTCGTCGAGCGCGGGGGCCGCGTCGAGCAGCTGCCGCTGCGCTTCGTCTCCGCCGACCAGCTGATGCAGACCATCGAGCGGATCGTCTCGACGGTGAACAGAAGGGTCGACGAGTCGAACCCGATGGTGGACGCCCGCCTCCCCTCCGGCGAGCGCGTCAACGTCATCATCCCGCCGCTGTCCCTGACCGGCCCGATCCTCACCATCCGCCGCTTCCCGCGCTCCTTCACCCTCCAGGAGCTGATCTCCTTCGGCTCGCTGGACGAGCACATGGTGTATCTGCTGGCCGGGCTGGTGCAGGCGAAGTTCAACATCATCGTCTCGGGCGCCACCGGCACCGGCAAGACGACCCTGCTCAACGCCCTCTCCGGACTCATCCCCTCCCACGAGCGCATCATCACCATCGAGGACTCCGCCGAACTCCAGCTCCAGCAGACCCATGTGGTCCGCCTGGAGTCCCGCCCGCCGAACGTCGAGGGCAAGGGCCACGTCACCATCCGCGACCTCGTCCGCAACTCCCTCCGTATGCGCCCCGACCGGATCGTGGTCGGCGAGGTCCGCGGCGGCGAGTCCCTCGACATGCTCCAGGCGATGTCCACCGGCCACGACGGCTCGCTCGCGACCGTGCACGCCAACAGCGCCGAGGACGCGCTGACCCGGCTCCAGACCCTCGCCTCCATGTCCGACGTCGAGGTCCCCTTCGCCGCGCTGCACGACCAGATCAACAGCGCCGTCGACGTCATCGTCCAGCTCACCCGGTTCGCCGACGGCGCCCGCCGCATCACCGAGATCGCCGTGCTCGACAGCCACGGCGGGGAGCCGTACCGGCTGGCGACGGTCGCCCGCTTCGACGCCCAGCCGATGACCCCGGACGGCCGCGTCCACGGCAGCTTCCAGTACTTCCCCCTCCCGCGCCGCACCGCCGACCGCCTCTACATGGCGAGCCAGCCCCTCCCGCAGGCCTTCGGCGTGGCCCACACGGCGGCCCAGCTCACCACCCGAGAAGCCAGGTAGGACCAGGACCATGGAACTGCACACCCTCGTCCAGCTCACCACCGGTGTGACGCTGCTGGCCTGCGCCCTGGCGGTGGCCGGGCTGCACGCCTACGCCGCGGGCCGGGCCCAGCGCGCCGCCCTCGTGGACCGGCTCACCCACGCGGGCCCGGAGTCGGCCGGCGGCCGCCGGCGCCGCTTCCGTGACGTGGACCGGCGACTGCGCCGCACCCGCTTCGGCCGCTGGCTGGAACGGCGGCTCGCCGCCACCGGACTGGACGTCACCCCGGGCGAGTTCTTCGTCTACATGCTCGCCGTGGTCGCCGCACTCTGGCTGATCGGCCAGGCGACCCTGGCCCCCTTCTTCGGCCCGCTGGCCGGCCTGCTCGGCATCGGCGCGGCCCTGCAGTTCCTCAACTGGCAGCGCCAGAAACGCATCGAGCGCTTCATCGGCCAACTCCCCGAACTGGCCCGCATCCTGGCCAACGCCACCCAGGCCGGCCTCGCCCTGCGCACCGCGATCGGCATGGCGGCGGAGGAGCTGGAGGCCCCGGCGGGCCAGGAACTGGCCAAGGTCTCCGACCAGTTGGCGATCGGCCAGTCCCTGGACGACGCGCTGGGCGAGCTGGCCGACCGGCTGCCGTCCCGTGAACTGGTCGTCCTGGTCACGACGTTGGTGCTGTCGAACCGGGCGGGCGGCCAGGTCGTGTCCGCCCTGCGGAACCTCACCGAAACCCTGGAAGAGCGCAAGGAGACGAGACGCGAGATCCGCACCCAGCTCTCCCAGGTGACCATGACCTCGTACGCCGTACCCGTCCTCGGCGTCGGCGCGCTGTTCCTGATGAACGGCGTCAAGGACGGCGCGCTGGACCGCATGACCGGCTCACCGGTCGGCCAGGCCTGCGTGGTCGTCGCCTTCGCGATGTACGCCGTCGGCTTCGTCCTCATCCGGCGCCTGAGCCGGATCGACGTGTGAGGGGGCGGACGATCCGATGGGGGGTCCGACAGTGAGCCCGATGGTGGGAATCCTGCTCGCGCTGCTGATGGGGCTCGGCGTCTGGGGCGTTTTCGCCGGCCTCCGCATGTACCGCGCGGACGCCAAGCTTCCCGGGGACCTCGCCGTCGCCCTGGAGGTCGGCGCCACCCGCACCGGTGCGGTCGGCTCGGTCATCGACCGCATGGGCATGCGCTACGCCCCCGCCGTGCTGCGCCTGATGGGCCCGCGCCTGGTCGCCAGGTACCGCCGAAAGATCGACCTCGCGGGCAACCCCGGCGGCCTGACCATAGACCGCTACGCGGCCCGGCGGGCGGTCTACGGCGCCCTCGGCCTCGTCGGCTTCGTGGTCTTCCTCCTGCGCGGCCAGTGGTTCGTCGCCGTACTGCTGCTGCTCTTCGGCGCGTTCTGGACGGAGGTCGGCATCTGGTCGGCGATCCGGGTCCGCAAGGACGTCATCGAGCGCACCCTGCCCGACTTCCTCGACGTGCTCGCGGTCGTGGTCAGCGCCGGACTCGGCTTCCGCCAGGCCCTGGACCGGGTGGCCTCCCACTACGAGGGCCCCTGGGCCGACGAACTGCGCATCACCCTGCGCCAGATGGACCTCGGCATGAGCCGCCGCCAGGCCTTCGCGGAGCTGCGGCGGCGCAACGACTCCGAGCAGGTGGCGATGTTCGTGACGGCACTCCAGCAGGGCGAGGAGCTGGGCGCGCCGATCGTCGACACGCTCGTCTCCCTGGCGAAGGACATGCGCCGCACCGACGCCCAGAACGCCCGCCGCAAGGCCGCCCGCGCGGTGCCGAAGGCCACGCTGATGATCACCACGTTCATGGTCCCGGCGACGATGCTCCTGCTGGGCGCCGGCCTGATCCTGGGCTCCGGCGTGGACTTCGGCTCGCTCACGGGGAAGTGAGACGGAGGTGACGGTGGCCGGCGTGACGGAGCGGAGTGGGGGACCTGCGGGCGAGTGGCCGGGTGCCGGTGGCTGGGCCGGGGGGCGGGTGAGGGCGGTCGGGGGGTGGCTGAGGGGTATCTGCGGCTGGTTCGGGGGGTGGGTCAGGGGGATTGGCCGCTCGTTCGGGGGGTGGCTGACGGGGGTCGGCGGCCGGTCCGGGGGGCGGTTGACCGGGGTCGGTCGCCGACGCGGGGGACGGCTGACCGGGATCGGTGGCTGGTTCCTGCGTCGGCCGAAGGCGGTGGCCGGTGCGACGGCCGAGGACGGGCCTGCGGTGCGGCGGGCCGAACCCTCCGAGAAGATCCAGGTCAGTGCGCTCCAGGCGATGTGCCGACAGGTCTTCGGGTTCCGGCTGGCGATGATCGCCCTGGCGGCACCGGCGGCCCTGCTCCACGCGGCCCCGGGGCTGGGCGTCCGCCTGGTCGGCGTGGCCGTGGTCGTCACCTTCATGGTGTCCTACGTCCTCTTCCGCGACTGGGAACGCTTCGGCCCCCTCCTGCTGCGCCACCCCAGCCTCCTCGCCGCCGACACCCTCCTCGGCTCCCTCCTCCTCGTCTCGGCCGGCCCGGACACGACCCTGGCCTACGTCAGCGTGTGCACCCCGCTGCTGGCCGGGCTGGTCTACAGCTGGCGGGGCGCGGCCTGCTTCGCCTCCCTCCAGGGCCTGATCCTGCTGCTGGTCCACGCCACGTTGAAGGCCGACCGGCACGCGCCGGTCGCCGAGGCCCTGCTCCTGCCCGGCCTGTGCGTCATCTCCGGCGCCATGGGCTCGACCCTGCGCGGCCTGATGCTCCGCTTCGGAGCCGCGACCCAGGCCCTGACGGCGACCCAGGCGCGCCTCGCGGCGGCGGAGGCGGTGAGCGCCGAGCGCGCCCGGCTGGCCCGCGAGATGCACGACTCCGTGGCCAAGACCCTGTACGGCGTGGCCCTGGCGGCCGACGGCCTGGCCGCCACCGCCTCGGCCGAGTCCCCCGACCCGGCCCGCATCAGGTCCGAGGCCGGCCTGGTGTCCCGTTCGGCGCGCAGGGCGGCGACGGAGTCGAGAGAGCTGCTGCGGGATCTGCGCCGGGAGGCGGCGCCGGAGGGCGGGCAAGCCGTGGCCGAGGCCCGGGACCGGACGCCGCTGTGGCCCGAACTGCGGTCGTACGTCCACGACTTCACGGCCCGCACGGGACTGCCGGTGACGTGCGCCCTCCCACCCCCGGACACCACACCCCTCGCCCTGCCCTCCCCCCAGGCCCGCCACCTGCTGTCCATCACGGCGGAGGCGCTGGAGAACGTCCACCGGCACGCGTCCGCGACCCACGTCGAGGTGCGGGCGGAGATCCACGGCGCTCTGCTGCGCCTGTCGGTCCTCGACGACGGCACCGGCCTGCCGCCGGACACGACCCTGGACCGGCTCCGCGCCTCGGGCCACTTCGGTCTGCTCGGCATGGTCGAGCGGGCGGCACAGACGGGCGCCCGGATCCGGATCGGCCGGGGCGACCGGGAACGGGGCACGGAGGTACGCGTGGAACTTCCCCTGCCGATCGTGGCCGGGCCCGAGAGGAGGCAACGATGAACCCCTTCCCATCGCGCACGGACGTCGCCCCGCCGCTGCGGCTGCTGGTGGCCGACGACAACCCCGTGGTCCGGGCGGGCCTGACGGCCCTGCTGTCCGGACGCGCGGACACCACGGTGGTGGCGGAGGCGACGGACGGCCGCGAGGCCTACGAGGCGGCGCTGCGGCACCGACCGGACGTCGTCCTCCTCGACGTCCGGATGCCGGGGATCGACGGAATCTCGGCATTGCCGCACCTGGTGCGGCTGGCCCCGGTCATGATGCTCACCTACAGCCACGAGACGGAGACGGTGCGAGAGGCGTTGCGGCTGGGGGCTGGGGGCTATCTGGTGCACGGCGAGTTCACCACGGAGCAGTTGGTGCGGGCCGTACGGGATGTGTACGAGGGCCGGCCGCATGTGACGCCGAGGGCGGCGAAGGCGTTGCTGGAAGGGATCCAGTCAAGTGCATCTGCACACACGGACCCTCAACTCCCCCCTATTTTAAGGGAAAGCTCAACCAAACCGCTTTCGCATATGCAACCCTCTATGGGACAGTCGTCCCGGTCCCGGTACCGGCTGAGTACGAGGGAGGCGGAGATCATGGACCTCATCGCGTCCGGCATGACCAACCAGCAGATCGCCGCCACCTGCTTCATCAGCGAGAAGACGGTCAAGAACCACATCAACCGCATCTTCGCCAAGCTCCAGACCGCCACCAGATCCCAGGCCGCGGCGAAGTGGCTGGGGGTGGCGTGACATGGGGGAGTGGGCCTGGAGTTGGGCCCAGGGGCCCTGTGACGACCACCGCGTCCGGCCGTACGGTGCCCGGGTCGGAGGCGAAGCTGGAGGGGAAAACCGTGAGCAAATGGTTCAACACCACCGTCGCGTACCTGCAGACCCGCGCCGCCCGCAGCGACCGGGGCCAGACCGCGGTGGAGTACCTCGGCATCATCGCGGTGGTCGTGGCGATCGTGCTGGCGATCACGGGTACGAGCATCGGGCAGACGATCTTCGATGCGATCCGGACCAAGATCGCCCAAGTCACCGGCGGCTGATCTCTCCGCGCAACGACGCAGGGCAGGCCTTCCCCATCTACATCACGGTGGTGGCGGGTCTGCTCTTTCTTGCTCTCGCCTACCTCGCGGTCGGCCAGGCCTCGGTGAACCGCAGCGACGCCCAGACAGCTGCCGATTCGGCGGCCCTCGCCGCCGCCCAGAACACACGTGACCAGCTCACGGGCGCGTGGGTGAAGGTCCTGCTGGACCCGACGAAGTGGCAGGACATCCTCGACGGCAGGGCGGGGATCGACGACCCCGGTGCCCCCTGCGGGCGGGCCGAGGCGCTCGCCGCGCGGAACGACGCCCGGCTGAGTGACTGTTTCTCTCCAGAACTGCTGAAGTACCGGGCCGATGTGGAGACGAACAAATCCGTCGGCCGGTCCGTCGTCCCCGGGACGGAGAACGTCAGGTCGACGGCGCATGCCATCGCCGAGATCGACCCCCTTTGCACGTTCAAGCTCCCCGGCGCGGGTGCCAAGGGCGCCGATCTGCCCGAACTCACCTGCAAGGACAAGGTCTGGCAGCCCAAACCGGACGATCCGGCGGGGCTTCCGAAGCCCGAAGACCTCTTCGACGTCCACCTGGCCGGCTGAGCCGACCGGACCGTGCGAGCCGACCGACAAGCGAACGATGAATGACGAAGGAAGCGGAGCGATGAGCATTCGGTTCACTGCGAAGGCCCGCAGGGGGATGGTCGCGTGGGCTCTCGCGGCCGGTCTGGCCGTCGGCGTGACGGGTTGTGGCGGCAGCGGCGGCGATGACGCCAAGAAGCCGCACAGCTCGTCGTCCGCCTCCAAGACGGGTGACTCCGGCCCGAGCCCCCAGGAGGGCCAGTCGGACCAGCCGCTCGCCGAACTGAGGGGTTCGGGCGGGCTGCTGCTCCAGATCACGTCCGCGCAACGAGATTCCGGTGGCTTCGTCACGGTGAACGGCAACCTGAAGAACGACGCGGCCAAGGAACTGCTCATCCCGGCCGCCCTCAGCGGCAACGAAACCGAGATCACCAAGAACGGCCCGTCCCTGGGCGGTGCCACCCTCGTCGACTCCAAGGGCAGGAAGCGCTACTACGTACTCCGCGACACGGAAGGCCGTCCGCTCACCACGACCGGCCTGGGCACGCTGCAAGGAGGCCAGTCCCTACCGGTGTTCATGCAATTTCCCTCGCCGCCCACGGACACCACCGCAGTGACCCTCCAGCTGCCGACGTTCACCTCCGCCAGCATCAAGATCTCCGGGTGAGGCACCAGTGACCCCCACCCGTCTCGCGCTCACCCTCACCGCCGCCACCACGCTGCTGCTCACCGCCACCCCGGCCCGGGCGGACGGCACCGGCCCCAGCCTGCCCCCCGACACCGCGCCCTCCGCCGCCGCCCCGGTGAAGATCGACCCCACCTCGCCGAACCTCAAGCTCCCCGAGGGCGCCACCCTGGCCGCGCCCAAGGTGCTGGACATCAAGTCGGTCGTGGAGGACCAGAGCGGGGACGAACGCCGCGAGGACACCAACGCGGACGTGACCTTCGCACTCCAGGCCGAGGTCCTGTTCAGCAAGGACAGCGCCAGGCTCAGCGACGACGCGAAGGCCCGGATCGCCACCATCGCCGACGAGATCAAGAAGCAGAACGCGACCCAGATCCGCGTCTTCGGCTTCACCGACAACCTCGGCTCCGCCGCCCACGGCGACGTCCTGTCCCGTCAGCGCGCCAACGCCGTCCAGGCCGTCCTGGGTCAGGACCTGAACGACCCGAACATCACCTTCGAGGTCCGCGGCTACGGCGAGCAGTACCCGATCGCCGACAACTCCACCGAGGAGGGCAGGAGGAAGAATCGCCGCGTCGAGGTGTCCTTCCCGCGCACCCAGAGCTAGGGGGTGTCGTTTGGATCATGCCGGCGTCGCGGGCCCTGGCACGCACTCCCCCAGAGGGGGCACCCCCAGCGGCGTTGCCGTCGGTCGCCGACTCCCCCACGCTCGGCTTCGCTCGCGCGGGAGGGGCCCCACGACCCCGCTCGGGTCGGCCGGCAGGCGCCGTTCCTCACTGCCGGCCTGATCCAAACGACACCCCCCAGCCCGGGCCGGTCTACCGGGGCTCCACGGTCACCCGCACCCCCGCCCGCACCCCCCACCCCGCCATCGCCCCCGCCTCCGCCTCCAGCACATGGCGGGACCGCAGGCGGGGGCGGCCCAGGCGGCCGGGGGGCATGGTGCGGACGGCGAGGACGGTCAGGCGGCGGTCCAGGTAGGCGACGTCGATCGGGATGCGCATCCCGAACGTGTGCACTCCGCTCGCAGGGGTCAGCAGCATCGCCCCCTCGACCGTGTCCCGGCCCAGCAGGCCCCTCGTCCGGGTCCGGTAGGAGGCGGCGATCTCCAGGGGGACGGACGTACCGGGCCCGGCGGCGTCCGCGTCCGCGCCCACGACCAGCCTGCCCCGCCCGTCCCGCCAGCGTCGTCGGCCCATCCGATCGCCCGTCCCTCCCGCTCAACACGCCTGATCCGTAAACACGTTGCCGTTCCTCTTCCTCCCCACTAGGAAGGCCGACATGACTGAACTCGGTGCCGTCTTCCGTCCCCAGCTTCCCCCCGAGCGGCTGCGGGCCGTCGTCCGGGCCGCCGACGCGGCGGGGCTCGAAGAGCTGTGGCTGTGGGAGGACTGTTTCCGGGAGGGCGGGATCTCGACCGCCGCCGCGGCGCTCGCCTGGAGCGAGCGGGTGCGCGTCGGGGTCGGACTGCTGCCCGTCCCGCTGCGCAACGCGGCCCTCACCGCGATGGAGGCCGCGTCCCTGCACCGCATGTTCCCCGGCCGCGCCACCCTCGTCGTCGGGCACGGCGTGCAGGAGTGGATGGGCCAGGTCGGTGCCCGCGCCGCCTCGCCGCTCACCCTTCTCGGCGAGCATCTCGACGCCCTGCGCGCGCTCCTCGCCGGCGAACGGCTCACCGTGCGGGGGCGGTACGTGTGCCTGGACGACGTCGCCCTCGACTGGCCGCCGAAGGAGGCGGTGCCCGTTCTCGCCGGCGCCACCGGGCCGCGTACCCTCCGCCTCTCCGGCGCCAGGGCCGACGGCACCGTCCTCACCGCCGCCACCCCGCCGGACGGCGTACGGCAGGCGCGGCGGCTCATCGAGGAGGGGCAGCGGGAGGCCGGGCGGTCCCGTGAACCGCACCGGATCGTCGCCTACCTGCTGACCGCCACGGGCGCGGACGCCGAGACCCGGCTGCGGGCCGAACTCGTCGCCGAGGGGCTGGAGTCGGTGCCCGGCCTCGGGGTCGCGGGGGACGCGGCCGACGTGGCCGATGCCGTACGGCGCCTCGCCGAGGCCGGTGCCGACACGGTCGTCCTCCAGCCGACCGGCGACGAACCCGACCCGGAGGGCTTCATCCGGTTCACCGCCGAGGAGGTCCGTCCCCTGGTACGGACCGCCCCCCGGCCATGACCGACACCACCCTCCCGCCCCCCTGGCGGCTCCCCTTCGCGCCGACCGCCGACGCGTCGTACGCCCTGGCCGGCCTGCACCCGCTCAGCCCGTCGTACCCCCGGCCGGCGGGTGGTCGCCGGTCGCGCCGTCGATCAGTTCCCGCAGGATGTCCATGTGCCCGGCGTGCCGCGCGGTCTCCTCGACCATGTGGACCAGCGTCCAGCGCAGGCTGACCGTGATGTCCCGCCAGGCCGGGCGGCCCTGGGCGTCCAGCGGCAGCTCCGTGATCATCGCGTCGGCGGCGGCGCGGGCCCGGCCGTAGAAGGCGGTGATCCGTTCCGTCGTCTCCTCGGGGGTGATCCGCATGTCGTCGTACGGGTCGAACCACAGCGGCTCGGCCCGTCCGCCGAACGTCTCCACGAACCAGCCGTACTCGACGGAGGCCAGATGCTTCACCAGGCCCAGCAGGTTGGTGCCGGTCGGTGTCATCGGCCGGCGCAGCCGCTCGTCGTCGAGGCACTCCAGCTTCCACAGCACCGCGTCCCGGTGCCGGTCCAGGCTCGCGTGCAGTGTCTGCTTCTCATCGGCGGAGTACGCCGGCGTACGGGTCGTCCCGGAGGTCGTCATGGGCGCGGAAATTACCAGGACCCGCCGACACCGGGCTGCGATCATGAGGGGCATGACCGCTGCGTCGGCGAACCGCTCCTTCGAGGATCTCGTGGCCGAGGGGGCCGCCGTGCCGACGGAGGGCTGGGACTTCTCGTGGTTCGAGGGGCGGGCCACCGAGGCGCGGCCCTCGTGGGGGTACGCCGTGCTGGCGGGGGAGCGGCTGGCCCGGGCGCGGGCGGCGCTGGACATCCAGACCGGCGGCGGTGAGGTGCTGGACTTCGCGCTGGGCCGCACCGAGTCGGCCCGGCCGGTGCTGGTCGCCGCGACCGAGGGCTGGCCGCCGAACGTCGCCAAGGCCACCGCGCTGCTGCGGCCGCGCGGTGTGGTGGTCGTCGCCGCCCCCGACGACGCCCCGCTGCCGTTCGCCGACGAGGCCTTCGACCTGGTGCTCAGCCGGCATCCGGTGCGGCCGTACTGGGACGAGATCGCGCGGGTGCTGAGCCCCGGCGGCACGTATCTCGCCCAGCACGTCGGGCCGGCCAGCGTCTTCGAACTCGTCGAGTACTTCCTCGGGCCGCTGCCCGCCGAGGTGCGCGCCGGCCGGGACCCCGAGCGCGAGCGGGCCGAGGCCGAGGCGGCCGGTCTGGACGTCGTCGGACTGCGCGCGCAGCGGCTGCGGATGGAGTTCCACGACATCGCCGCCGTCGTGCACTTCCTGCGCAAGGTGGTGTGGATGGTCCCCGACTTCACGGTGGCGGCGTACGAGCCCCAACTCCGCGCGCTGCACGAGCGGATCCAGCGGGAGGGCCCCTTCGTGGCACACAGCACCCGGCATCTTTTCGAGGCCCGCAAGCCGGTCCGCTGACGGTCGGGCCGGACAGGAGAAACGGGGTGGAAACGGGCACCGTTCACGTGGAGTTCGCCCGGGGTTTCCACATTGTTATGCGCTCGGGTTCACATCCGTCCCAGGTGTCACGTAAGTTCAGACCAAGGTAATTCGCGTGAGCAAAGAGGCGCGGCCGGTACCGCGCAGTGGAGGGGGCTGCGCGGTGCCGTGAGCCCGTCCGATCTCCGTGTGGCGCCGTGGCGGAACCGTCAAGCGGCCGTTAGCGCGCCGGTAGCCCATCGGGGGGATGTGCGGACAAGTCGCCGCAGAGTCCCCAAACTGGCCTAAAGCTTACGAACTCTTCCGAATACCTTCGTATCCGACCGGTTTCCCCTGTGATTCCACTGTGAACCAGCCATGAGGAACCCCTGAATCCAGGATTCCGCAGTCGCCGGGGCGTCGCCGCATGATTTCGGAGAGTAGTTGTTCCACGCCGATGCACCCACCATCCCTTACGAAGGGTTATGGTGGAAACCCCCCCTCGGGCCGGTCCGTCTCCCCCCCACGGACCGGCCCGTTTTTTCTGCCCGCACTCCGGAACCGCTCGGCACCGGGTCGGCGTCCCCCTCAGGGAAGGCGCGGGGCTGTGTCCGGCATGCGGCCCCGCCGCGTGGGTGCGAAGACCCCCCGACCCGCAGCCCCCGACTCGCAGCCCACCCACCCACAGCCGACGACGAACCCGCACGAACCCCTCACTCCCAAGCCCCGGGCCGTGGCAAGCCCCAAGCACCGGTAGGCTCAACGCCTCAGGCGCCGCACGGCTCCGGCACCCATCTCTCCCGCCAACCCCCGGAGGGCCACGTGAACCTGCGCGACACCCTGCGCAGCCTGCTCGTCAGGCTCTACGCACGCCGCGTGGAGGGCCACCTGGACCACGATCAGGTGCCCAAGCACATCGGCGTCATCATGGACGGCAACCGCCGCTGGGCGAAGGCGTCCGGCTCGACCACCGTCCACGGCCACCGGGCCGGCGCCGAGAAGATCGAGGAGTTCCTCGGCTGGTGCACCGAGACCGACGTCGAGGTCGTCACCCTCTGGCTGCTGTCCACGGACAACTTCGACCGGCCGCAGGAGGAACTCGTCCCCCTGCTCGGCATCATCGAGGACGTCGTCCGCTCCCTCGCCGCCGACGGCCGCTGGCGGGTCCACCATGTGGGTGCGCTCGACCTGCTGCCGGGCGGAATGCAGCACACCCTGAAGGAGGCCGAGGAGGCCACCGCCCACGTCGACGGAATAGTGGTCAACGTGGCCATCGGCTACGGCGGCCGACAGGAGATCGCCGACGCCGTGCGCTCCATGCTGCTCGACGCGCAGGACCGGGGCGTGGCGATGGAGGACCTCGCCGAGTCCGTCGATGTCGACATGATCGGCCGTCACCTCTACACCAGCGCGCAGCCCGACCCGGACCTCGTCATCCGCACCAGCGGCGAACAGCGGCTGTCCGGATTCATGCTCTGGCAGACCGCTCACTCGGAGTACTACTTCTGCGAGGTCTTCTGGCCGGCCTTCCGGAAGGTCGACTTCCTGCGCGCGCTGCGCGACTACGCCGCACGTCACCGCCGTTACGGCGGCTGACCCCCGCCGCACGCCCCGTCGCCGCCCGGTGACGGGGCGTTGTCGTGCGCCCCGGTTCGCAAGGACGTCACCAGGAGTTCACCGGTGCGCTGTTGGCCGCATTTGCATGGCGGCGCATGTTCGAGGGCATAAGCCAGACAGGTTGACGCCCGAACCACGGGCGTCGGATCTCAGCGGGCGGCACGGGGCCGTCCGCCCGGGAGGCCCTTTGCACCAGCCCGACCGTGCGGTCACTGCACGGAAGCAGCCGCGGAGGGCCGGTCCTCGGCCCGCCGCGTGCGAGGGCCGGCGGTCGGCCTGGTCAGTGCCCGTCCTCCCGGACGGGGCTTTCCCGCCGTCGCGGGCGGGATATTCCCCGCCCTCCCGGACGGGATTTTCCCCACCCTCCCGGCCCAGCTTCCACCTCGTCGCTCCCCGACCTCATCCGAGGGGGTACGTCCTTCCGTGGTGACCAGCACAAAGCGCCACAAGCCAGACCGGCGCACCTATGTTCTCGACACCAGCGTCCTGCTGGCCGACCCGAATGCCCTGACCCGCTTCGACGAGCACGAGGTCGTGCTCCCGATCGTCGTGGTCACGGAGCTGGAGGCCAAGAGGCACCATCCTGAGCTCGGCTACTTCGCCCGGCAGGCCCTGCGCCTGCTGGACGACTACCGGGTGAAGAACGGCCGCCTCGACGCCCCCATCCCGATCGGGGAACTCGGCGGGACCGTACGGGTCGAGCTCAACCACTCGGACCCCAGCGTGCTGCCCAGCGGCTACCGCCTGGGGGACAATGACTCCCGC
Source organism: Streptomyces sp. NPDC025793 (assembly GCF_055558375.1). Taxonomy (NCBI): domain Bacteria; kingdom Bacillati; phylum Actinomycetota; class Actinomycetes; order Kitasatosporales; family Streptomycetaceae; genus Streptomyces; species Streptomyces sp. NPDC025793. Next base: position 70,744 of record NZ_JBVHMR010000007.1, read on the forward strand.
ATCCTCGCGGTGGCCCGCAACCTACAGGCCGAGGGGTACGACGTCACCGTCGTGTCGAAGGACCTGCCGCTCCGGATCAAGGCCTCGTCCGTGGGCCTCCTCGCCGAGGAGTACCGCGCCGAACTCGCCATCACGGAGAACTCCGGCTGGACGGGGATGTCCGAACTCACCCTGCCGGGCGAGCAGGTGGACGTCCTCTTCGAGGAAGGGCACGTGTACGTCCCGGAGGCCGCCGGCCTCCCGGTGCACACCGGCCTGACCATCCAGTCGGAGCGCGGCAAGGCGCTCGGCCGGGTCACCGCCGAGGGCAACGTCCGCCTGGTGCGCGGCGACCGCGAGGCGTTCGGCATCAAGGGCCGCAGCGCCGAGCAGCGCATCGCGCTCGACCTGCTGCTCGACCCGGACGTCGGCATCGTCTCGATGGGCGGCCGGGCCGGCACCGGCAAGTCGGCGCTGGCGCTGTGCGCGGGCCTGGAGGCGGTCCTGGAGCGCCGCCAGCACCAGAAGGTGATGGTGTTCCGGCCGCTATACGCGGTCGGCGGCCAGGAGTTGGGCTATCTGCCCGGCAGCGAGGCGGAGAAGATGAGCCCGTGGGCGCAGGCCGTCTTCGACACGCTCTCGGCGGTCACCAGCCGCGAGGTCATCGAGGAGGTCACCGCGCGCGGCATGCTGGAGGTCCTGCCGCTCACCCACATCCGGGGCCGCTCGCTGCACGACGCGTTCGTGATCGTGGACGAGGCGCAGTCGCTCGAACGGAACGTCCTGCTGACCGTTCTGTCCCGGATCGGCGCCAATTCACGGGTCGTTCTCACCCATGACGTGGCGCAACGGGACAATCTGCGGGTCGGTCGCTACGACGGTGTCGTCGCGGTCGTGGAGAAGCTGAAGGGGCACCCGCTGTTCGCCCACGTCACGCTGACGCGGTCCGAGAGGTCCCAGATCGCGGCGCTTGTGACCGAAATGCTGGAGGAAGGTCACATCTGACCCGTCCCGCAGCGCAGTTGACGCCGTCCGGCAAAGGCCAAGAGCCTAGCCGGGCGGCGTCTCGGCGTGTGGAGCTTTCCGGAAATCCCCTGGACCAAACGGGATGTGAGCTTTCACACGCAACACAGAATTGCCACCCGGCGGCCGGTTACGGCAGAGTCTCAGTCCTGTCAGGCCCCGCATACGACACATCTGTACCCCCAGCGGTACAGCACCACTGAAGCACCACCAACTCCATAGAGTTCGTCGTATGCCGCCCGAGCACCACACGGCGCTCCCCCGGGGGAGTTGCCCACCGGGCCCGCGCCTCCCGTGACCCCGCAGTTGGGAGGCCAGTGTCAGGGGCACGATTGCGTCCGCCAGGGTCACCGAAGCGGGCGATGCTGGAAGGAAACCGTGTGAGCCGGATTTCGGTCCGGGGATTCGCAGTGGCTTCGGCCACCGCGGTCACCGCCGTCGGAAGCGTCGTCGGAGTTGCGTCGGGCAGCGTCGCGCAGAACAACAACAACGACGCCGAGTCGACGGCTGCCGACACCACGCTCCTCGCGGACATACCCGCGGGTCAGCAGGCCCAGGTCCAGACCGCGTCCCTGACGCAGCAGGCCGACGCCCAGGCCATCGCCGCGGACGCGAGCGCCAAGAAGGACGCCGAGGCAGCGGCCCGCAAGGCAGCCGCCGAGACCGCGTACGCGAAGAAGGCGGCCGCCGAGAAGGCCGCGGAGGAAGCCAAGCAGCGCACCGAGGCGAAGGCCGCGGCCAGCCGCAGCAGCGACCCCAGCCTCGGCGACGGCAGCTTCCCCGTGCAGTCCTCCTACACGGTCGCGCAGGTCCAGGCCATCGCACGGCAGATCGTGCCGGCCGGCCAGTACCAGTGCTTCAGCAACATCGTGACCCGCGAGTCCACCTGGAACTACCAGGCGGTCAACGCCGCCTCCGGTGCCTACGGTCTGGTGCAGGCTCTGCCCGCCGGCAAGATGGCGTCCGCGGGCGCCGACTGGCGGACCAACCCGGCCACCCAGATCAAGTGGGGCCTGAGCTACATGAACGACCGGTACGGCAGCCCGTGCGACGCCTGGACCTACTGGCAGGCGAACGGCAACTACTGAGTCCGACCGCGGTTCTCAACCTCGCGAAGCCCCTCCCCGTCCTCAGGGGAGGGGCTTTCGCCCTGTACGGTCTACCCGGATGCCTCCTGGGGGAGGAGAGGTGGCGAACACGCGGGGACGCGGGGGAAGAGGACGGATCATGTCGCGAGTGCCAGGGTGGCTCGGCAAGCTCGGTGCCGGCCTCACCGAGATGAGCGAGCGCCTGGACGAGCGCCGCGCGGAGGTGGAGCAGGAGAGCGACCCGCTCGCCGCGCCCGCACCCCCGGCTCCCGCCCTCGCCGCCGACAGGACCCCGGCCGCCGACGGCCCCCCGGCCTCCGCCGCCGGCGTTCCGTCCCCGGCCGGCACCTCCGCGCCGTCGGCAGGCCCCCGTCCCGACCCGGCCCTGGCCGTCCCCTGGGGCGTACGCGTCGCCGCCGAGGCGGGCTGGCGGCTGCTGGTGCTCGCCGGGACCGTCTGGGTGCTGATCCAGGTCATCAGCGCGGTCCAGCTGGTGGTGTTCGCCGTCGTCATCGCCCTGCTCGTCACCGCGCTGCTCCAGCCGACGGTCGCCCGCCTCACCCGGCGCGGGGTGCCGCGCGGCATCGCGACCGCGCTCACCGCCATCAGCGGGTTCGTCGTCATAGGGCTGATGGCCTGGTTCGTGACCTGGCAGGTCATGGAGAACATCGACACGCTCTCCAACCAGATCCAGTCCGGCATCGACGACCTGCGCAACTGGCTGCTGAAGAGCCCCTTCCACGTCACCGACAAGCAGATCAACCAGATCGCCAAGAACCTGCGCGAGGCGATCGGCGCCAACACGGACCAGATAACGTCCGCCGGTCTGGAGGGCGTTCAGGTCATCGTCGACTTCCTCACCGGCCTGCTGCTGGTGTTCTTCTCGACGCTGTTCCTGCTCTACGACGGCAAGCGCATCTGGCAGTGGTTCCTGAAGCTCGTGCCCGCCGCCGCCCGCCCGGGCGTGGCCGGCGCCGGCCCGCGCGCCTGGCGCACCCTGACCGCGTACGTGCGCGGCACGGTCCTGGTCGCCCTCATCGACGCCACCTTCATCGGGATCGGCATCTACTTCCTCAACGTGCCGATGGCCGTCCCGCTGGCCGTCTTCATCTTCCTGTTCTCGTTCATCCCGCTCGTCGGCGCCGTCGCCTCCGGCGCCCTCGCGGTGATCGTGGCCCTGGTCACCCAGGGCGTCTTCACCGCCGTCATGACCCTCGTCGTCGTCCTCGCCGTGCAGCAGATCGAGGGCCACGTCCTCCAGCCGTTCATCCTCGGCCGCGCGGTCCGCGTCCACCCGCTGGCGGTGGTCCTCACGGTCGCGGCCGGCGGCATGGTGGCCGGCATCGGCGGCGCCGTGGTGGCCGTACCGCTGGTGGCGGTGACGAACACGGTGGTCGGATACCTGAAGCAGTACTCGGAAGAGCTGCAACAGCAGAAGGCCCCCGCCGCCCCGCCCGCGCCCGCCTCCGAGCCGGAGAACGCCGAAGACCCCGTCCACGCGGAGTGAACGGGGCCCTCGGACGACGGCCTTACCCGGCGAGAACCGCCTCGGCCTCCAGCGTGACGCCCACGGCCTGAACCACAGAGGCGATCTTGAACGCCTCCTGGATCACGTCGCGCTCCACGCCGGCCTTGCGCAGGACCTGCTCGTGCGAGTCCAGGCACATGCCGCAGCCGTTGATCGCGGAGACCGCGAACGACCACAGCTCGAAGTCGGTCTTGTCCACGCCCGGGTTGCCGATGACGTTCATCCGCAGGCCCGCGCGCAGGGTGCCGTACTCGTGGTCGGACAGCAGGTGGCGCGTCCGGTAGAAGACGTTGTTCATCGCCATGATCGCGGCGGCCGACTTGGCGGCCGTGTACGCCTCCGGCGTGAGGTTCGCCTTCGCCTCCGGCTCCAGCTCACGCAGCACGATCGGGGAGCGGGAGGCGATGGCGGTCGCCAGCACCGTGCCCCACAGCTGCTGCGCCGGCAGGTCGGAGTTGCCGATGACCGAGCCCAGGTTGAGCTTCAGGTCCTTGGCGTAGTCCGGGACGCGGGACTTCAGCGAGTCGAGCGACATGGGTCACTCACCGGCCAGCAGCGCGACCGGGTCCAGGGTGTTCTCACCCTTGTTCCAGTTGCACGGGCACAGCTCGTCGGTCTGCAGGGCGTCCAGGACCCGCAGGACCTCCTTGGGGTTACGGCCCACGGAACCGGCGGTGACCATGGTGAACTGGATCTCGCGGTTCGGGTCGACGATGAAGACGGCGCGCTGCGCGAAGCCGTCCTCGCCCTCGATGCCCAGGTCGCGCATCAGCTCGTGCTTGGAGTCGGCCATCATCGGGAACGGCAGGTCGGTCAGGTCCGGGTGGTCCTTGCGCCAGGCGTGGTGCACGAACTCGGAGTCACCGGAGAAGCCGAGGATCTGCGCGTCACGGTCGGCGAACTCGTCGTTCAGCTTCCCGAACGCGGCGATCTCGGTCGGGCAGACGAAGGTGAAGTCCTTCGGCCAGGCGAAGACGACCAGCCACTTGCCCTCGTAGGACTTGTGGTGGATCTGCTCGAACTCCTTGCCCTTCTCCAGCGAGACGCAGGCGGTCAGTTCGAACTCGGGGAACTTGTCACCGACAGTGAGCACACGCTCTCCTTGCAGCGAAGAAACACCCCTTTTGAGGGAGTTTCCCGTGATGGGTTGGACGCTGCTGATGGTGGCACAGGGTGCATTGATTAGTGAAATAGCTACACTCGGACTTGTTGATCGGAGGTAGTTATCAGTGACCATCAGTAGCGGTAAGCGGAGGCAGCCGAGCCTCGCACAGCTGCGGGCCTTCGCCGCCGTCGCCGAGCATCTGCACTTCCGGGACGCGGCCGCCGCGATCGGGATGAGCCAGCCCGCGCTGTCCGGCGCCGTCTCGGCGCTGGAGGAGACCCTCGGCGTGACCCTCCTTGAGCGTACGACGCGCAAGGTGCTGCTCTCGCCCGCCGGCGAGCGGCTCGCGGTGCGGGCCAAGACGGTGCTGGAGGCGGTCGGCGCGCTGCTGGAGGAGGCCGAGGCGGTCCGTGCGCCGTTCACCGGGGCGCTGCGCCTCGGTGTGATCCCCACGGTCGCGCCGTACCTGCTGCCGGCCGTGCTGCGGCTCGTGCACGACCGCTACCCCCAGCTCGACCTCCAGGTGCACGAGGAGCAGACCGCGAGCCTGCTGGACGGCCTCCACTCCGGCCGCCTGGACCTGCTGTTGCTGGCGGTCCCGCTCGGTGTGCCCGGCGTGGTCGAACTCCCCCTCTTCGACGAGGACTTCGTGCTCGTCACCCCGCTCGATCACTGGCTCGGCGGCCGCGAGGGCATCCCGCGCGAGGCACTCAGGGAGCTGAACCTGCTGCTCCTGGACGAGGGCCACTGCCTGCGCGACCAGGCTCTCGACATCTGCCGCGAGGCCGGCCTGGGATTCAAGGGGGCGGGGCGTAGCCCCTCGGTTGAGGGCGGTGGTGGGCGACGGGCGGGCGCCCCGGTCACGACCACGGCGGCGGGTCTGTCCACGCTGGTCCAGCTCGTCGCCGGCGGTCTCGGCTGCACGCTGCTGCCGCGTACGGCGCTGAAGCTGGAGACCGCTCGCAGCAGCCAGCTCCTCACCGGCGCGTTCGCCGACCCGGCGCCGAGCCGCCGGGTCGCCTTCGCGATGCGGGCGGGCGCGGCTCGGGCGGCCGAGTACGAGGAGCTGGCCGTGGCGCTGCGCGGGGCGCTCGCCGCACTGCCGGTGCGGGTGCTCGGCCCGGACGCCTGAGCCTTCCAGGAGGTCCGGGCGGGAGGGGGCCCACGGCGCACCGCGCTCCTACTCCGTGCGCAGCCCCTCCGGGCGCATCATCCGCACCAGCGGTGGCAGGCTCAGGGCGGTGACCGCGAGGACCACCGCCGCCCCCGCGCCGGTCAGCCCCAGGACGCTCGGCCAGTCCACGCCGACCGGCGAGCCGACCATCTTCAGCAGCACCGCGCCGAGCGTCAGCCCCACGGCCGAGGCGAGCAGCAGGCCGAGGGCGATCGGGATCGTCGTCTGCCACAGCACCGACAGACTCAGGGTGCGCCGCCGGGTGCCGAAGGCGACCAGCGAGGACAGCAGCTTCCTGCGCTCGCGCAACTGCTCCAGCTGGGAGACCAGCAGGCTCGCGCCGATGAGGGCCAGCACACAGATGGCGCCGGCGAACGTACCGGTGCGGATGGAGGAGAACTGCGCCGAGCGCTGGGTGGCCGACCACTCCATCGCGTCCGCGAGCGGGTCGATCCGCGCGGCGGTGTTGCGGACGTGCTCGAACGCGTCCGGCACCGATGTGTCCACCGAGAGGTAGACCGTCGCGTTCAGCAGGCGGCTCATCCGCTCGGGCACGGCGCCCGGGGTCAGCAGCACGCCGCTGTCCCTGGTCCCGCTCGGGCCGCTGATCGCGGTCGCCTGCCGCAGCCCGCCGGGCACGGTCCAGGTGACGTCCTTGCCGCGGCCCGTGCCGTTGACGCCGTCGACGTGGAGCGTGCGGCCCGGCCGGACGAGTTTGGCCACGTCCTCGTCGTTCGTCCCGCCCCTGGCCACGAACATGTCCCCGTCCGTGCAGGACGTCAGCCGGGCCACCTCGCGCAGTGCCCCGCAGCTGCCGACGGTGACCAGCGTCGTGCGGGAGGGCCCGCTCTGCCAGTTCTGGTCGCCCAGTTCGGTGCTGCCGATCGCGGTCGCCTTGCGCACGCCCTCAGTGGTCGCGAACTGCCCGGCGGCCGAGCCGAAGCCGGCGCCGCGGGACAGGTTGACCTGCATCTGGGCCCGGGTGGTGTCCCGCCCGGTGTTCTTGGTGTAGTCGCCCTGGACGCCCGCGAACAGCATCTGCATCGCGACCGCTCCGGCCACCGCGACCGCGATGCCGTTCACCATGCGGGCCGCCGAGCCGCTGCTCAACTGCAGCCGCCGTACGGCCAGTTGCCAGGCCACAGGGCCGCGTCCGAGCCGGGCCACGACCGCCTCGACGACCCAGGGCAGCAGCGTGGTCACGCCGATGAGCAGCAGCAGGACACCGCCGATCACCAGGTACGTGTTGAAGTCGCCGTTCGAGCGGCCCTGGCCGATCATCGGGGCGAGCATCGCGAGGCCGCCGACCGGCAGCAGCAGCCGCCACCAGAGTCGGCGGCGCGTGGGCCTGGCCGTACGGACCACGCCCAGCGGCTCGATGACCACCCCGCGCAGCGCGAACAGCGTGACCAGCACCGCCGCCGCGGGCACGGCGACCGCGACCAGGACGGCCAGCGCGGGCGAGGGGTTGAGATAGCTGGGGAACACGCTGATCCCCACCACCTCGACCGAGCCCGCGAGCTGTCGGCCGAGCAGGAAGAAGACCGTGCCGAAGGCCAGCCCGACCAGCGATCCGGCGAGTGCCTCGCCCGCCGCGATCCGCCGGGTCATCCGGCTGTCGGAGCCCACCAGCCGCAGCGCGGCCAGCCTGCGGTCGCGCCGCTCGCCGCCGAACCGTACGGCGGTGGCGATGAACACCGCGACCGGCATCAGCAGCACCACGAAGACGACCAGTATCAGCAGAAGCAGCACCGGATCCAGGGTGTTCGACGACGCCGAGGGGCGCCCGAACTCGGAGATCCGGGCCGTCTTCCACCCGTCGATGTGTGCGGCGAGGTTCTTCCCCCCGGCGTAGTAGGTCAGTTCGCGCGAGCCGATCAGGCCCTTCTCGGCGATCGTCCCGACGATCCGGTACGGCAGCCGCTCGCGCAGCAGCGCGCCGTCGCCGGAGCCGAGCAGTTCCTTCAGCGCGGGCGAGACGACCATCTCACCCGGCGCCGGATACCTCGTCAGGCCCGGGGCGACGGGGGCCTTGGGCCCTTCCGGTTCCACCAGCCGGCCGCGGACGTCCTCGCCGTGGTACGTCGTGTCGGCGTCGGAGATCACCAGGGTGTTCGCGGCCTCGGCGCGGGGCGGGCCGTAGGTGTAGTCCATGCGGGCGTCGTCGCGGGCGTGCCGCACCGACAGCGCGTTCGGGATCGCGGTCGTCAGCAGCAGCAGGGCCACGCCGAGCCCGACGCCGACCGCCGTCAGCAGCACTCGGATCAGGCCCTCGCGCCCGCCGGTGAAGGCGAACTTGACCCCCATGCCGAGGTCCCGCCCCCATTGCCTTACGTTCACGCGACCCGCTCCATGTCCCGGGACTTGCCGTCGCGTACGACGATCTCGCGGTCGGAGTAGGCGGCCACCCGGGCCTCGTGCGTGACGAGGACGACGGCCGCGTTGGAGGAGCGGGCCGCGTCGGTCAGCAGCTCCATCACGCGCTCGCCGTTGAGGGAGTCGAGGGCGCCGGTCGGCTCGTCGGCGAAGACCACGCGGGGCCCGGTGACCAGCGCCCGCGCCACCGCGACGCGCTGCCCCTGGCCGCCGGAGACCTCGCCGGGCCGCTTGCCCCGCAGGTCGTCCACCTCCAGGCGCTCCATCCAGGTGAGCGCGGCCTTCTCGGCCCGCCTGCGGGAGGTGCCGTTCAGCCTTAGCGGCAGGGCCACGTTCTCCACGCAGGTCAACTCGGGCACGAGCTGGCCGAACTGGAAGACGAACCCGAAGTCGGAGCGCCGCAGGGCGCTGCGCTGGGCGTCGTTCATGCCGGCCAGTTCACGGCCGTCGTAGACGATGGACCCGGAGTCCGGCGGGACGATGCCGGCGAGGCAGTGCAGCAGGGTCGACTTGCCGGAGCCGGAGGGGCCCATGACGGCGACGACCTCGCCGGGGTGGATGGAGAACTCGGCGCCGTCGAGGGCGACCGTGGGGCCGTAGGCCTTGCGCAGGTCCTCGGCGGCGAGCAGGGAGCCGGCGGGGGCGCTCATCGGGTCACCTCCGCGCGGAGCTTGTCCAGGCGCGCGGCGGTCAGCTCCAGCCAGCGCAGGTCGGCCTCCAGGTGGAACAGCGCGTGGTCGCAGACCAGCTGGTCCGCGAGGTCGCCCTTGCGCTTGCGGTCGGTCAGGATCCGCATGCTGCGCAGGTGCTCGGCGCGCTGGGTGTCGAGGATGTCGGCCGCGTTCCGGTGGGTCAGCAGCGCGAGGACGACCTTGGTGTACAGGGTCGACTGGAGGTACTCCTCGGGCTTCTCCGGAGTCGCGAGCCAGCGCTCGACGTCGGTGATGCCGGCGTCGGTGATGGCGTACCGCTTGCGCTCGGGGCCGCCGCCGGCCTCTATCCCGTCGACCTCGACGAGGCCGTGCTTCAGCAGCCGGGACATCGTCGAGTAGACCTGGCCGTAGTGCAGCGGCCGGTCCTGACCGAACTTCTCGTCGAAGGCCCGCTTCAGGTCGTAGCCGTGGCGCGGGCCGGACTCCAGGAGCCCCAGAAGGGTGTGACCGATGGACATGACGAGCACTCTACACACGGTGTATACGGGGTGTGTATACACGGAGTGTGCAGATCATGGCCCGGAGTACGGCGGTGCAGGTGGGAGCCGATTGTCACGGTTCCGAAACAGGCGGCCTGCCTCTGCGCGGCATCGGCCCCGTCTCCTTCGGCAGCCGGCCCGCCTCCGCGAGCGCGCGGCGCAGCAGGAACTCGATCTGCGCGTTGGCGGAGCGCAGTTCGTCCCCGGCCCAGCGGGCCAGCGCGTCGTACACCGACGGGTCCAGCCGCAGCAGCACCTGCTTGCGCTGCTGCGGCCGCCGCTTCGGCGTCTGCGGAGTGCCGTCCGAGGAGTCCGGCGTGTCCGGAGCGTCCGGGGAGTCCGTCACTGGTAGAGCGACCCGGTGTTGAGGACCGGCTGCGGGGCCCGGTCCCCGCACAGCACGACCATCAGGTTGGACACCATCGCCGCCTTTCGTTCCTCGTCCAGTTCCACGATGTCCGCCTCGGCGATGCGGGCGAGCGCCGTCTCGACCATGCCGACCGCGCCGTCCACGATCTGCCGCCGGGCGGCCACGACCGCGCCGGCCTGCTGCCGCTGGAGCATCGCGGAGGCGATCTCGGGAGCGTACGCGAGATGCGTGAAGCGCGACTCGATGATCTCGACTCCGGCCGCCTGTACGCGAATCCGCAGCTCGGCGGCGAGCTTCTCGGTGATCTCCTCGGCGTTTCCGCGCAGCGACAGCCCGCCCTCCTCGTGGGAGTCGTAGGGGTACTCGATGGCGATGTGCCGCACGGCCGTCTCGGTCTGTGTGGCGACGAACTCGGTGAAGTCGTCCACCTCGAACGTGGCCTGAGCGGTGTCCTGGACCTTCCAGACCACGACCGCGGCCAGCTCGATCGGACTGCCGTAGGCGTCGTTCACCTTCAGTACGGCGGTCTCGTGGTTGCGCACCCGGGTGGAGATACGGGTCCGCGACGTGAAGGGGTTCACCCAGCGCAGGCCGTCCTCGCGGATCGTGCCCCGGTAGCGCCCGAAGAGCTGGACGACCCGGGCCTCGCCCGGCGCTACCGTGTTCAGCCCGCGCAGCGAGATGATCGCGGCGAGGAAGACGACGATCCCGGCGGGGATGAGCACGCCCTTGGCGGCGGGGGAGGAGAGGGCCGCGGCCGTGGCGAGCAGCGCGGCGGTGGCGCCGAGCCCGAGCAGGCCGAGCAGGAGAGCGAGTCCGCCGCCGATGCTGTGCGCGGTGAACTCCCGGGTGCGGGGAGCGGGCATCGCGGGTGCGTCGGGAGCGTCGAGCGCCTCGGACGCGTCGGGTGCGGAGTCGTTCGTGGTCATGGTGGTCCCCGTTCCGGTGGTGTCGATGATGCCTATCGGCGATCTAGCTAACTGATATCACTTTCTCCCGCAGAAGCAACCCTGCGGCCTCGTCAGCCGTCGGTTCCGTTGGGGCGGGTGCTGATTGTCACGTCCGTAAAAGAGCGGATCGGACGCCCTTTGTCATAGAGACGGGTGTTAGCTTTCGGAGCTGACCCCGAGACGGAAGCGGAGCGTAGGGACCCATGGGACGAGCGGACGAGAGACGAGCGCGACAGCGCGGCGGCCACCGCGCGGCGCCCAGGCGAGGCCGCTCGCAGTCCACGCCGGCCGCCACCGCCTCCCCCTCCGCACCGGCCGGCGGCAAACGCCCCAAGGGCCGAATACGCCGGCTCTTCACCTGGAAGAAGATCCTCGGGACCTTCTTCGGCCTGGTGCTGCTCGTCATCGGCGCGTTCGTCGTGCTGTACATGACGATCGACATCCCGGCGGGCAACGCCACCGCCCAGCTGCAGAGCAACATCTACAAGTACAGCGACGGCACGATCCTCGCCCGCACCGGCGAACTCAACCGCGAGAGCGTCGACCTCGCCGAAGTCCCCAAGGACGTCCAGCACACCTTCGTCGCGGCGGAGAACAAGACCTTCTACTCGGACTCCGGCATCGACCTGAAGGGCACCACCCGCGGCATCCTCAACACCCTGGAGGGGCACGGCACTCAGGGCGGTTCGACGATCACCCAGCAGTACGTCAAGAACTACTACCTGGACCAGAACCAGACCGTCTCGCGCAAGCTGAAGGAACTGGTCATCTCGCTGAAGCTGGACCGCCAGAAGTCCAAGGACTACATCCTCGCGGGCTACATCAACACCAGCTACTACGGCCGCGGCGCCTACGGCATCCAGGCCGCGGCACAGGCGTACTACCACAAGGACGCCAAGGACCTCACGGTCCAGGAGGGCGCCTACCTCGCCGCGCTGCTCCAGGCGCCGAACCAGTACGACTGGGGCCTCGCGACCGACACGGGCAAGCAGCTGGCGGTCGCCCGCTGGAACTACGTCCTGGACAACATGGTCAAGCAGCACTGGCTGGACGCGGGCAAGCGCCAGGCCATGAAGTTCGAGGTCCCCAAGGCGCCCAAGGCGGCGCCGGGCATGAAGGGGCAGACCGGCTACCTGGTCGACGCGGCCAACTCGGCGCTGTACAAGCAGCTCGTGTCCCAGGGCGACGCCGCCAGCCTCGGTGACGCCGAGGCGCTGGTGCGCAAGGGCGGCTGGACCATCACGCTCAACATCGACCGGAAGAAGCAGACCCAGCTGGAGCAGGCCGTCAAGGAGCAGCTGACCAGCAAGCTGGACGCGAAGAAGCGCTCCGTCGACGGCGACGTGCAGCCCGGCGCCGTCTCCGTCGACCCGCGGACGGGCAAGGTCCTCGCCATGTACGGCGGCACGGACTACTTCAAGCACTTCACCAACAACGCGACCCGCCGCGACTACCAGCCCGCCTCCACCTTCAAGCCGGTGATCCTCGCCGCCGCCATGGACGGGGGCGCCACGACGCAGGACGGCCGGGCCATCACCCCGAACACGATCTACGACGGCACGAGCGGCCGCCAGGTCGTCTCGGGCGGTGCCAAGGTCGGCTTCGGCCCGCCGAACGAGGACGACCGGGACTACGGCAACATCACCGTCCAGACGGCCATGAACCAGTCCGTCAACTCCGTCTTCGCGCAGATGGGTGTCGACGTGGGCATGGACAAGGTGATGGCCACCGCCGGCAAGCTGGGCATGGACACCAAGGGCATGGAGGCGGTCCCCGCGCAGACGCTGGGCTCCATGGGCGCGAGCCCGCTGGAGATGGCCGGCATCTACGCCACCCTCGACAACCACGGCAAGAAGGTCACCCCGGCGATCATCAAGTCCGCCGAGCACAAGGACCGTACGGTCTCCCTCCCCGACCCGATCGGCGACCAGGTGATCAGCCGGACCGCCGCCGACACGGTCACCTCGGTGCTCACCGGCGTGGTCGACGACGGCACGGCCAACACGTCGGTGGCCAGCAACCCGGAGCGCAACGGCCAGCAGGTCGCCGGCAAGACGGGCACGTCCGACAACAACAAGTCGGCCTGGTTCACCGGTTACACGCCCGGCCTGGTCACCTCGGTCGGCCTGTTCGGCGAGTCCGCCAAGACCCACGCGCAGGTGCCGCTGACGGGCGCCACGGGCCTCATCACCTCGGGCGGCGGCCGTGTCAACGGCGGCAGCTATCCGGCGCTGATCTGGGCCGCGTACACCTTCGGGGCGATGGGCGACGTCAGCAGGTTCGACCTGGACACCACGCAGGGCGCGGCCGTCCAGCCGACCTACACGCCGACGGCCCCCTCGACGCCGTCCAACACACCGTCGCAGACGCCGAGCAGCAAGCCGCCGACGACCGCGCCGCCCACGCGGCCGCCGACCAGCAAGCCGCCGACGTCCACGCCGCCCACGCAGCCGCCGACGTCCCCGCCGCCCACGCAGCCGACGACGCAGCCGCCGACGGACCCCGTCACGGGTAACCCGCTCAATCCGGGCGGCGGCCAGAACTTCGGCCAGTAACAGCGCACAGGCCAAGGGCGCCCGGGAAGTCCCCGGGCGCCCTTCGCCGCTGCACCGGGAGCCTCAGCCCCGGTTCAGCTCGAACCACACCACCTTGCCGGCGCTCAGCCGGGTCGCGCCCCAGCGCCGCGCCAGCCTGTTGACCAGGTACAGGCCGCGCCCGCCCTCGTCGGTGGCCCGGGCCTGGCGCAGCCGCGGCAGTTGCGGCACGTCGTCGCCGACCTCGCAGCGCAGCACGTCGGTGCGCAGCAGCCGGAGCGTCACCGGCCGGGAGGTGTACCGTACGGCGTTCGTCACGACCTCGCTGACCAGCAGCTCCACCGAGTCCGTCAGGTCCTCCATGTCCCAGCGGGCCAGCGCGCGGCGGGCCAGCCGGCGGGCCTGGCCGGGGGCCGTCTCCTCCGGATCCAGCCGCCAGTACGCGACGTCGCTCGGCGCGATCCCGTCGAAGCGGGCCGCGAGTAGCGCGATGTCGTCGTCCCGGTCGCCCGGCCCGAGCATGTCCAGCACCTCGTCGCACAGGGCTTCCAGCGGCGGCGGATGGTCCGGGCCGGTCAGCCGGGCGGTCGCGGCGAGCTTCTCGCGCAGCTGCTCTATGCCGGTCCAGACGTCGCGCAGCCGGGACTCCACCAGGCCGTCGGTGTACAGGAGCAGGGTGGCTCCGGCGGGCGCGTCCAGCTCGACCGCCTCGAAGTCGACCCCGCCGACCCCGATCGGCGCGCCCGGCGGCACCCGCAGCACCTCGGCCCGGCCGCCCAGGTGCAGCAGCACGGGCGGCGGATGGCCGGCGTTGGCGATCGTGATGCGGTGTGTGACCGGGTCGTAGACGGCGTAGAGGCAGGTCGCCATGCGGTCCGTGCCGAGCCGCTGCGCCTGCTCGTCCAGGTGGTGCAGCACCTCCTGGGGCGGCAGATCCAGTCCGGCCAGCGTCTGCGCGGTCGTGCGCAGCTGGCCCATGATCGCGGCCGAGGTCATGGAGTGCCCCATGACGTCGCCGACGACCAGCGCGACCCGGCTGCCGGGCAGCGGGATCGCGTCGTACCAGTCGCCGCCGACCCGCGCGGTCTCGGCGGCCGGGAGGTAGCGCGAGGCCAGCCGGACGCCGGTCGGGCGGGGCAGGGTCTCGGGCAGCATGGTGCGCTGGAGCTCGTCGGCGATGTAGGCCTCCCGGCCGTACAGCACCGCCTTGTCGATGCCCAGCGCGCTGTGCGTGGCCAGTTGGGCGGCCACCAGCAGGTCGTCCGCCTCGAACGCGAGCCGCTCAGGGCGGCGCAGGAACAGAGCCGCGCCGATCACCCGGCGCCGGCCGCGCAGCGGGGCGAGGATCGCGTGCTGCCCGGACGGCACGAGCGCCTCGCCGCCGACGCCGAGCAGCTCGGGCAGCGCGGCCCGGGCGGCGGGCGCGTCCGCGAACACCGGCCGGACCCCGCGCAGCACCTCGTTCAGCGCGCCGCCGGGGCGCACCTCGCACAGCTCGGTGGTGAGCGAGGACAGCTCGGCCAGCACGCTCGGCTCCGGCTCGGGGTCGAAGGCCGGCGGCAGCAGGACACCCTCGGTGTCCCGCTCCTCCGGTATCCGGTCGCTGCGGCGCAGCCGCAGCACCACCGGACCGGTGGGCCGCTCGTCGCCGACCGGCAGCGGGTCGCGCAGATAGACCAGGATCGCGTCCGAGAACGTCGGCACCGTGGCCCGGCACAGCCCCATCACGATCTCGTCCAGATCGAGGCCGCGCGCGATGCGCCGGGTCGCCGCGCCCACGAACCTGAGCCGGTCGCCGTCACGCCGCATCGGCATCGGCCGGCCGGGCGGCAGTCCGCGTCCGGTACGGCGCTCCTGGGCGGCGGCCGACCGCTCCTGCTCGGCACCGGGCTGGGGCGGAATGCCCTCCGGTGCCGGGCGGGGGCGGTGCGCGCCGGGTTCCGCGGCGGCGGGCTGGGAGTGCTCGGGGCCGTTGACTGGGGGCTCCTTCCCCTTGCCGGCCGGGGACTGTGGCCCCTTGCCGTCCTGTCCCACGGCCTGCGCCGGTAAGGCCGGGGTGCCGGGGGCCTTCTGAGCACGCAGGAACGCCCCGCGGCCCTCCGCGGGGTCGGCGCCCTGAGGGCACTCGAAGGAGGTGGGCTGCTCCGTCACGCCTGTCGCATCCGTCCGTCCGGGGCTGCACGCCGGGCGCGCAGTTGGTCCCGCCGAAATCCCGATACCCGCAATACGTGCCCCAGGAACGGAATTCCCGCGTGCTCAGGTGTTGTTCCTGCGCCACCGGCGTGTCCCGGCGGGCCGGCGGTGGTGGTGCCCTGGTGCCCCTCGCTCACGTCCTGCCGCCCCTCGGTGACGATCGGTCAAGCCCGGCGCATGCTCTGACAGTTGTTGCTCAAATGCGCCCTTGCGGAGGACGATCCTACGTTTCGTGCCCGGGGGCGCATCAAGGGTCTCATGAGGACACGTGCGCGGGCGTACGGTCCCAGTCCTCGGGGAGAGACGGTACCGCCCAGGACGGATCCGGGCGCCAGTGCTGCCAGCCGTCCGTGAACGGAGGGCCCCAGGAGCCGATGACCTCGATCGCCTCCTGCCCCGCCACCCGCACCCTTTCCGCCGTCCGGGCGTCCATCAGCCCGTCCCGCTGGGCCTGCGCGAACTCGTCCTCGTCGCGCCAGTGCCAGCTGCGGTCCGGGTGCACGGAGATGTCCAGGAAGAAGTCCTCGGAGTCCACTCCGCCCGCCCAACGGACCAGCGGCTGCTCAAGATTGACGTACCAGTTCTTGAACTGCCAGCCCGGCTCCCAGAACAGCCACACCGACCAGGGCCGGCCGGGCTGGGCCAGCTTCAGCACGCCGGTGCCGAACCAGCGGTCCCGCTGCACCGTGCGCGGCTTGGTGTAGCGGGACCGGAGCGGCTCCTGGTGCACCGGGGTGCCGTCGGCCAGCACCGGCTTCACGCACTCGGTGCCCGGGGCCAGCCACACGGCCAGCAGATCCGCGTCGTCGCGTACGACGGTGACGGGCCGTGCGATGTGGAAGTGCTCGCCGGCGTTCTCCCGGTAGCGCCACAGGATCGGGGTCCCCGGGGTCCAGTGGTCCGCGGGCCCCGCCGCCGTGCTCGTCATCGCTCCAACGTCCGTCATGCACAGATATTAGGTGCCGCGGGCACCTGACGCTGCGGCGTACCTCACGATCCCCGCCGGTGGCCGGAAAGGTTCGCTCGCGGTTACGGGCGCGTCATCCCGAGGACATCCAGCGCCTCGTCGAGCTGCTCAGACGTCAGCTCGCCGCGCTCGACATACCCGCCCTCCAGCACCACCTCCCGGATGGTCCTCCGCTCGGCGAGGGACTTCTTGGCGACCTTCGCGGCCTCCTCGTACCCGATGTACTTGTTGAGCGGGGTGACCACGGACGGGGACGACTCGGCGTACTCACGGGCCCGCTCCCGGTCGGCGGTGATGCCGTCGACCGTCCGGTCGGCGAGCAGCCGGGACACGTTGGCGAGCAGCCGGATCGATTCGAGGACGTTCTTGGCGATGACCGGGAGCATCACGTTCAGCTCGAAGTTCCCGGCGGCGCCGGCGGAGGTGATCGTGGCGTCGTTCCCGATGACCTGGGCGGCGACCATCAGCACGGCCTCGGGCACGACCGGGTTGACCTTGCCCGGCATGATGGACGAGCCGGGCTGGAGGTCGGGGAGCCGGATCTCGGCGAGCCCGGTCCTCGGCCCCGACGCCATCCACCGCAGGTCGTTGGCGATCTTCGTCAGCCCGACGGCGATGGTCCGCAGCTGCCCGCTGGTCTCCACGATGCCGTCCCGGGCCCCCTGTGCCTCGAAGTGGTCGCGGGCCTCGGTCAGCGGCAGCCCGGTGGCACGGGCGACCTCCTCGATGACCGCGGCGGAGAACCCGGGCGGGGTGTTGATCCCGGTCCCGACGGCCGTGCCGCCCAGCGGCAGTTCGGCGAGCCGGGGCAGGGACGCGTTCAGCCGCTCGACGCCGTAGCGGATCTGGGCCGCGTACCCGCCGAACTCCTGCCCCAGGGTCACGGGCGTCGCGTCCATGAGGTGGGTCCGCCCGGACTTCACGACGTCGGCGAACTCCTCCGACTTGCGGGTGAGGGCGTCGGCGAGGTGGGTGAGGGCCGGGATCAGGTCGTGGGTGACGGCGGCGGTGGCGGCGATGTGGATCGAGGACGGGAACACGTCGTTGGACGACTGCGAGGCGTTGACGTGGTCGTTGGGGTGCACGTCCCGGCCCAGCCGCTCGGCCGCGAGGGTGGCGACGACCTCGTTGGTGTTCATGTTGGACGAGGTCCCGGACCCGGTCTGGAACACGTCGACGGGGAAGTGCTCGTCCCAGTCCCCGCGGGCGACCTCCGCCGCCGCCTCCTGGATCGCCTCGGCGACGTCCTTGTCGAGCACGCCGAGCCGCGCGTTCACTTTCGCGGCGGCCCCCTTGATCCGGGCGAGTGCTTCGATGTGGGAGCGTTCGAGGCGCTGGCCCGATACGGGGAAGTTCTCGACGGCACGCTGGGTCTGGGCGCGCCACTTGGCGGTGGCGGGGACGCGGACCTCGCCCATGGAGTCGTGCTCGATGCGGTAGTCGCTCATGCCTGGTACAGCGACCTGGGGCGCCGGGTTGTTCCGGGGGTTGGGCCGGGCGGGTGCCGGCCCGCTCGGTGTGCGGGCGGACCGGAAGCGGTCCGGAAGCGGGGGACGGGTATCGGTGGCAGCGGGCGCGGGGATGTGCTGGGGGCATGGAAATGACCAGGTCACGGCACCGTGGCGGGCGGGGCGGCCGGCCCCCGCTCGTCCACGCCGCGCAGGAACGCCTCGACCGCCGACAGGTCGGTCCGCTCCAGGTCGTCGGCGCGTATGACCACGCGCAGCTCGGGGGAGACGGCCGGGTCCTGGCGCAGGCTCTGGGTGAAGGTCTCGACGATCAGGAGGACGAGCTGGGTCCGGTCGAGTTCGACGATGCGGGACAGACCCGTGCCGATCAGCGGTATCGCCACCGGTTTGAACAGCCCGTGCAGCGCGACCGAGGGCCACAGCCGCTCCAGGCTCAGCCGCAGGTCCGCCGGGCCGGACCGGGCCCGCAGGTCGTTGCCCAGGCGGGAGTAGGCCAGCGCGAACACCCGGCGTCGGCCGACCGGCACCGCCACCACCGTACCGACGGGGTAGCGCACGCGACGGCCGCGCCGCTTCGTCCGGACGCTCTCCGTGCCCAGTGGGGTGAACCGGCCGAGACCGCGCAGCAGTTGGACGTCGAGGAGCTTGTGCCGGCCCCCGAAGAGGCGGTCGACCAGCTGGCCCTGCACGCTCTCCCGGCTGATCACGACGTCGTCGGGGAAGGTGTCGAACGTGTCGGAGAAGCCCACGACCAGGTTGGCGTCCTCCTGGTCGAACAGGTCGCCGCGCACCACGACGACGTCCACCCGCAGCCCGCGCAGGGTGTGGCGCAGCAGTTCGCCGCCGTGCCGCTCGCGCAGCCGGGCGTTCAGCCGGGTGAGGACGGCCGCGGCCTCGACGTCGTCCGGCCGCTCCCGGACCGTCTGTTCGGCCACCGGGAGGGCCAGGTCGTAGCGGCCCAGCGAGATGTGTCCGTCGACCAGTTCGCGCAGCGCGGTCTCCCGGAGCCGGATCAGCCGGCGCACCGGCACGCTCGCGAACTCCTCCTCGTGCACCTCGGTCAGCGGCCGGCCGCGCCACAGCCGCAGCGCCTCCGCGAGCAGCCGGACGGCCGAGGCCGGTGCCGCGCGCAGCGCGTCACCCACCAGGCGGGTGAACTCCGTGCTGTCCAACTCCTCCTCGGCGAGGTCGAGTTGGTAGGTGCTCTGGGTGCCACGCCCGGACGGCAGCTGGCCGGTGCGGATGATCCGGGCGCCGTGTCCAGGCCCGGCGAGGTCGAAGGCGCGCCGCAGCTCCAGGATCCGTTTCTGCACCTCGTTGCGGTTGCGCAGCTCCTGGTGCGGCAGTTCGACGGTCTGCTGCCACACGTCCCGGTAGAGCCGCCGCGCGGTCACGGCCTCGCCGTCGGCGGCGATCAGCCGCACCAGCAGCCGGGCCGTCAGCGGGGTGAGCCGTACCGGAGTGCCGTTCACATCCAGCCGCACGGGGCCGAGCACGCTCACACGTACGCACGATGTGCGGATCTGCACGCGCCTCGCCCCCTCTGCCGCGTGACTGTGCGTCAGCGTACCAAGGGGTTCTGGAGGGAAACATGCGATTGTCCGGTTTGCGATCGACCCGTTCGTCCCCGCCGCTCCGGTCGCGGTTACGGCTTCCGAGATGGTCGCGGCGCGGGCGGCGGATGTTCGCGGGCAGCGTGCTCGCGGCCTTCGGCGCCGTGTCGGCCGTCGTGCAGTTCGTCGGGCAGCTCTTCCCGCGCGCCGTGGCCCGCCCCGGCCTCGTCCTGGCCGCCTCCGTCGCCCTGTGCCTGGCCTGGGGGCTCGCCCGGGCGCGCCCGCAGGCCGCGGTACGGCAGGAGTTCGGGCGCCCCGGGATGACCGTGGTCGTCGAGGAGGGAGACCTCTTCGCGCAGCCGGGCCATCTGGTGGTGGGGTTCACCGACACCTTCGACACCCTCGTGGACGACGGCGTCGTCATCAACGGCACGAGTGTGCAAGGGCAGTTGCTCGACCGTCGCTACGGCGGCGACGCCGGGCGGCTGGACGCCGACCTGGACGCCGCGCTGGCCGGGGTGGCCCCGGTGGCGCGGGAGAGCGCGCGGGACAAGCCGCGGGGCAAACGGGCGCGGTATCCGATCGGGACCGTCGCCACTCTCGGCAGCCGGCCGCAGCTGGTCTTCGCCGTCGCCTACAGCCGGATGGGCAACGACTGCGTGGCCGCCTCCAGCGTGCACGACCTGTGGTTCGGCCTGGACCGGCTGTGGGACGCCGTCCACCGGCACGCCCAGCTCGAACGCGTCACCATGCCGCTGACCGGGGCGGGGCTCGCCCGGCTGCACGACCTCGACGAGGACAGTCTGCTGCGGCTGATCCTGCTGTCGTTCGTCGCCCACTCGTGGGAGCGGACGGTCTGCCGCGAGCTGCGCGTGCTCGTCCGCCCCGGTGAGCTGGGGCGGATCGACCTGCCGGAGACCGGCGCGTTCCTGGCCACGCTGGCGGCGGGTGCCCGGCGGCACGTCTGACCCCGGGCACCCGCCCGCCTCCCCCGTGCTGATGCGGTACGGGCCCCTCCCCCGGAAACGGGCCCGTACCGCGGCTCAACGGGCCGGCGGCACCTCCCGCCCGGTACGGTCGTACGCCGACAGATGGCGGTACGGCCAGGTCTGGCGCCAGTCCGAGCCGGTGTCGTCGACCTTGCAGCCCGCCAGCTTCAGCCGCTCGACGATCTTGCCCAGCGCGGTCGCCGAGCCGTCGAACCGGATGACGTTCATCCCCCCGATGTCGGAGATCGCGCGCAGCGCGCCGATCTCCACCATCAACGTCCGTTCCGGATAGGCCATCAGCACCATGCCCAGCTCGATCAGCACGTTCGGCCGGGGCTGACCGGTCGGCTCGCTCTCGTACGGCGGCTCGTTCGGGCCCCGGAGGTCCGGGTGCAGCTGCACGACGTCGTCCGGGGTGAGCAGCACCAGCGCCGCCTGGGCCTGCGCGGGGGCCTGGGCGATGACCTCGCCCAGAAACGGCGCCGTCTTCCCCGTGGCCCTGACCAGGTCCTCCCACTCCAGCGGGCGCAGATCGAGCAGGCGCAGCAGGTCGAAGATCTTCAACCGCGCCTCCTCGTCCCGCCCGTGGACGACGAAGACGCTGCGGGCGCGGTCCCGGGAGGGACCGGAACCGCCCTGTCCGGCACCCGACGGCCGGGGGTCCGACGGCCGGGGGGCCGCCGGGGCGCCGCCGTCGTAGAAGTTCTGCGTCCCCGAGTTGACGGTGCCGCTGTTGTCGTTCACGAAGTTGTTGTTGTGGCCGAAGTCGTTGCCGAGCCCGAAGTCGTTGCCGGTCATGAGGTTCCCGCCCCCTGGCCGCCGTCGGAGCCGTGATGTACGTTCTGCGTCCCCGAGTTGACGTTGCCGTGGTTGTTCTCGACGTGGTTGTTGTGGTGCCGGTAGTCGTTGAGGATGTTCATCTGGCGGGCCTCGTGCTCCGCGAGGTCGACGTGGTGCGCCTGCAGGAAGTCACGGACGAACTGGAGCAGTTGGCGCTCCACGATCTGCGTGTACTTGATCGTGTCCGTCTCCTGGAAGAAGACGTGGAAGTCGGCGCTGGTCGCCAGCTCACGGACGCTGGTGAGCGCGCCGGTGTTCCGCACGGGGACGGCGTAGCGGCCGAGGCGGAACTCACTGGGGTCGTTCGTGCGCACCCGGATGCCGTTCCCCCGCCCGGTCAGGGCCGGCAACCAGGAGAACAAGGCCCCTACGGCCGCCCCGGGCGTGGCCAGCAGGGTGTCCGCGGCGACCCTGAGCAGCAGCCGGCCGTTCAGGCCGGCCGGGAGCCGGTCCACCAGGTGGAAGCTCCTCTGGATCGGTGCCAGCACGTACGAGTAGAACTCGGTGTGCAGGGTGTTGCCCTTGAGGTCGAAGCCCACGAACGCCGTGGTGACCAGTTCCTGGTTCCAGGAGCCGACCCGGACGCACAGATACACGCGCTGTGCGTCGTAGCCCTCCGCCCAGCCGGCGCCGCGGTGCTCCCGGTCCGGCTCCCGCCCGCCGGGACGGTCCGTCGTGACGGCCCGGGTGAACGCGGACTGTTCGACGGCGAGCCCGCCGATCCGCTCCGACCGGCGTGCCCGGTCGCGCAGTTCCGCGTTCATACGCCCGGCGACGTAGTCGGTGATCTCCTGCGCGGTGAAGGGGATGACCTCCTTGCGCCGGGGTTCCTGGCCGCTCCCGGCCGTGGGGGTGCCCGCGCCGCTG
Organism: Streptomyces sp. NPDC025793; assembly: GCF_055558375.1. NCBI lineage: Bacteria > Bacillati > Actinomycetota > Actinomycetes > Kitasatosporales > Streptomycetaceae > Streptomyces > Streptomyces sp. NPDC025793. The sequence goes on from NZ_JBVHMR010000007.1 coordinate 92,941, forward strand.
CGGTGCTGTTCGAGCACGGTGGCCCGCGCCCCGATCAGCAGCTCGGCCGTGGACCACCGGCGCACCTGGCCACCGGCGCCGACGAACGGCTTGTAGCCGCCGTACCGGATCAGACTGCCGTCCGCCGTCTGCTCCCGGTTGATCTTCTCCACCGTCCGGGCCGTCAGCAGGGGGTGGTCCGGGTAGGAGCCGTCGAACCCGCCCTTCGCGCCCGCCGGACCGGTGCCGGCGCGCAGCCGGTTCGTGAGCGTCTGCAGCGTGACGACCCGCCGCAGATACGCGGTGACCCACACCAGCCACAGCATCGTCAGCAGCGCGACGAACCCGGACAGGACACCGGCGGTCATGAGGACGAGCGTGCCGGCGAGGCCCGCGCCGAGGACGGCGAGCCGCAGCCGGTGCAGCCGGCGGGCGGCCAGCGCGTGGGCGAGGACGGGGACCGCGTCGTACCCGTACGACGGTGCCACGACCCGGGACGGGTGGGTCAGGACACGGATGACCTCGGACCGGTACCCGGGGTCGAGATAGGTGCCGGCGCACAGCAGCCGGGTGGCGTCGCTCGTGGCGTCCGGGGACGTCCGGCCCGGGACCGGGTCCACCGGTTCCGGCGGCGGAGCGGGGACGGAAAGGATGTCACTGGCCATGTCTTCACAGCTCCGCTCTGCTCAGTCGGCCGGGGTGACCGAGGCGTCGGTGATGACCCCGTCCACGACCGTGTACCGGCCGCTGTACGACTTCTGCGTGCCGTCGGTCTGCTGCGCGAGCAGGCTCACGGAGACGGTCGTGCCCTGGACGGACGCGACGCTGACGGTGTCCTGCGCGGTGCCGGCGAAGCCCGCCACGAAGGAGGAGTAGGACGAGTCGAGGTTCTTGCCGCCGAGGTCCCAGGCGGTCTTGAAGTCACGGTTGTTGATGGCGGCGAAGTACCGCTGCACCGTCGCGCCGGGATCGGCCGCGCCGTCGGCACCGGGGGTGGTGCTGTCCGTGCCGGTCGGGCTCTGTGTGTCGGCCGGGCTCTGCGTGTCGGCCGGGCTCGGGGAGAGGCCCGTGGCGTCCGTGCTGCCCGTGCTCTCCGCGCCGTAGGTGGTGGAGGTGGTGGAGGTGTCCGGCGTCACCGGATCCGGGACGGAGGGCTGGTAGGAGTAGCCGCCGTTGCCGGTCACGGTGCCGGGCGCGGATCCGCCGCCGTCCGAGGCCAGGTGGGGCAGGACGGCGGTCAGGAGTATCAGCAGCAGCGGGACGCCGGCGATGATCAGCGCGTACGTCCGTTCCTGCCCGGCGGCGGGTAACAAGCCCAGCGGCTTGTAGGTGTGGTTCATGGGTCCTCGCAGCTCCCGGCAGACCGGCCGGGTCTCGCTCGTCTCGTGCGGTACGAACGGAGCCACCTTGCCCGACCCCTGCCGGACTTCGGCCGGTTTCAGCGCTTCCGAAGCGCTTCCGATCCGGCCCCGGGGCCCGGACGCACGGGAGCCCCCGGCCGACGACGGCCGAGGGCTCCTGCGCTGCCTTGCGGGGCGGGGGTCAGGCGAGGCCCGGACCCCGGACCGGGATCGACGTGAACGTCGGCTGCGGGGCCGGGTCCTGGAAGAAGTCGTTGCCCTTGTCGTCCACCACGATGAACGCCGGGAAGTCCTCGACCTCGATCTTCCAGACGGCCTCCATGCCCAGCTCCTCGTACTCCAGGACCTCGACCTTCTTGATGCAGTCCTGGGCGAGGCGGGCGGCGGGGCCGCCGATGGAGCCGAGGTAGAAGCCGCCGTGCGCGTCGCACGCGGCGGTGACCTGCTTGCTGCGGTTGCCCTTCGCGAGCATCACCTTGGAGCCGCCGGCGGCCTGGAACTGCTCCACGTAGGAGTCCATCCGGCCGGCCGTCGTCGGACCGAAGGAGCCGGAGGCGTAGCCCTCGGGGGTCTTGGCCGGGCCCGCGTAGTACACCGGGTGGTCCTTCAGGTACTGAGGCATCTCCTCGCCCGCGTCCAGCCGCTCCTTGATCTTGGCGTGCGCGATGTCGCGGGCCACGACCAGGGGGCCGGTCAGCGAGAGCCGGGTCTTGACCGGGTACTTGGTCAGCTCGGCGAGGATCGTGTCCATCGGCTGGTTGAGGTCGATCTTGACGACGTCGGAGGACTCGTCGAGGTGCTCGTCGGTCGTCTCCGGCAGGAAGCGCGCCGGGTCGGTCTCCAGCTGCTCCAGGAAGACGCCCTCGGCGGTGATCTTCGCGACGGCCTGGCGGTCGGCCGAGCAGGAGACGGCGATGGCGACCGGGCAGGACGCGCCGTGGCGCGGGAGGCGGACGACGCGGACGTCGTGGCAGAAGTACTTGCCGCCGAACTGCGCGCCGATGCCGATCTTCTGCGTCAGCTCGAAGACCTTCTGCTCCAGCTCCTTGTCCCGGAAGCCGTGGCCCAGCTCCGAGCCCTCCGCCGGGATCTCGTCCAGGTAGTGCGCGGAGGCGTACTTCGCGGTCTTCAGCGCGTACTCGGCGCTGGTGCCGCCGACGACGATCGCCAGGTGGTACGGCGGGCAGGCGGCCGTGCCCAGCGAACGGATCTTCTCCTCCAGGAACTTCATCATGGAGGCCTCGTTCAGGACGGCCTTCGTCTCCTGGTACAGGAACGACTTGTTCGCGGAGCCGCCGCCCTTCGCCATGATCAGGAACTTGTAGGCGCCGCCGTCGGTCGCGTACAGCTCGATCTGCGCGGGGAGGTTGGAGCCGGTGTTCTTCTCGTCCCACATGGTGAGCGGAGCCATCTGCGAGTAGCGCAGGTTGAGCTTGGTGTAGGCGTCGTAGATGCCGCGCGACAGGGCCGCCTCGTCGCCGCCCTCGGTGAGGACGTTCTGCCCGCGCTTGCCCATGACGATCGCCGTGCCGGTGTCCTGGCACATCGGGAGCACGCCCGCCGCCGCGATGTTCGCGTTCTTCAGCAGGTCCAGCGCGACGAACTTGTCGTTGCTCGACGCCTCGGGGTCGTCGATGATGCGGCGCAGCTGGGCGAGGTGGGCCGGGCGCAGGTAGTGCTGGATGTCGTGGATGGCCTCCTCGGCCAGCGTGCGCAGCGCCTCCGGCTCCACCTTGAGGAACGTCCGCCCGTCCGGTCCCTCGACGGTGGACACGCCCTCGGAGGTCACCAGCCGGTACGGGGTGGTGTCCTCGCCCTGGGGGAGCAGATCGGTGTACGCGAACTCAGGCATCTCAGCCCATTCCTCACTGTGACGGACGGCCGCCCGCCGACGCTGGCGGGCCTCACCAGCGTAGAACCTGCCGCCGACACGGAACCTGTGAGGTAAGGCTCAGTTCGACACGCCCGGGGCGTCCACACCCCTAGTCGCGATCTATCGCGTTTCGGTACCCTGCTGTCGTGGACCTTCAGAAGCCCGCCCGTACTCATGACAACGACGCCGCCGCGGCGAGCGTCGCCGAACTGCGCGCCTCGGACGCCGACCGCGACCGGGTCGCCGACATCCTGCGCGAGGCCCTCGCCGAGGGCCGGCTGACCGCCGACGAGCACGCGGAGCGCGTCGAGGGAGTGCTGCACGCCAAGACGGTGGGCGAGCTGGACGTCTTCATCCGTGACCTGCCCGCCGCCCACCAGCGGTCGGCCGCCCCCGCCTACGCGCCCGTGCCGCCCCGCCCCGCCGAGGGCGCGATACCCCACGAGGCGGACGCCAACGTGGTCGCGGTCTTCAGCAGCGCCGTGCGCCGCGGCCGCTGGCGCGCCGGGCGCCGGCTGCACGCGTACTCGGTCTTCGGCAGCGTGGAGATCGACCTCAGCGAGGCGATCTTCGAGTACCAACAGGTCGTGATCAAGGCGGTCTCGGTCTTCGGCGACGTCCAGATCCGTGTCCCGGAGAACGTGTCGCTGCGCGGCACCGGTGGCGGCGTCCTCGGCAACTTCGAGGTGGACACGCTGGATTCGGTCGACACCGACGCCCCCGTGGTCTACGTCGACGGCTGGGCCGTCCTCGGCAACGTGGAGGCGCGGCCCAAGCGCGGCAAGCGCATCGGCGACATCCTGGAGCGGGTCCAGAGCAAGGTCGACCGCAAGCTGGAGCGGGTCCAGGACAAGGTCGACGGGAAGTTGCGCAAACACCTGGACCGTTGACAGTCGCGAATCCGCCGGTGACGGGAAGGCCGGTTCCCCCGCGCGGCGAATCCTGGGGGCGTGAACGAGCCGTCGCGCGCCTGCGGTTGGGAACGCAGTGCATAGGCGCACGCACAGCGGGTAGGCCTTGCTGCATCGTCTCTCGCTCGCGAAGCCGTCGTCAGGAGTAGACCCGTGCTGCAACCGCCGCATTCGTCCCTGCAGGTAGCTGCCGTTCCGGCCCAGCGGGTGCCGACGCGGGACAGGGACCAAGACGCCCCCTGGCACACCGAGGCGGTGTGCCGGCGCGACGAGGCCGGCCTGTTCTTCGCTCCCTCGAAAGAGCCGACCGCGGCACGGCTGTCCCGCGAGGAGGCGGCCAAGCGCGTCTGTGCCCGCTGCCCCGTGATGGTCGAGTGCCGCGAGCACGCCCTCCTCCAGCCCGAGCCCTACGGCGTCTGGGGCGGCCTGACGGCGGCGGAACGCCGCGTGGTCCTGGCGAGGCGCCGCCGCAGGGAGATGGAACTGAAGAAGGCGGCGCGGGCGACGGCGGCGAACAGGATGGCGGGCTGAGCGTCCCGAAGGGGCGCGGGGAACTGCGCGAGCGACCACGATCGACCCGCGGTCGCCGGCGTTCCACGCGCCCCCTCTGAAGAGGCGCCCCGGCCCCGGACCTACTTGGCCTTGTCGAAGTCGATCGCGCTGTACGCCCGCAGCTTGCGCAGCCGGTGCTCGGAGTCGATCCGCCGTACCGTCCCCGACTTGGACCGCATCACGATCGACTCGGTCAGCGCGGTCTCCGAGCGGTACCGCACACCGCGCAGCAGCTCGCCGTCGGTGATACCGGTGGCGACGAAGAACACGTTCTCACCCGAGACCAGGTCGTCCGTGGTGAGCACCCGGTCCAGATCGTGCCCGGCGTCGATCGCCCGCTGCCGCTCCACGTCGTCCTTCGGCCACAGCTTGCCCTGGATCGTGCCGCCCAGGCACTTCACCGCACAGGCCGAGATGATGCCCTCGGGCGTGCCGCCGATGCCGAGCAGCAGGTCGACGCCGGTGCCCTCGCGCAGCGCGTACACCGAGCCGGCGACGTCGCCGTCGGAGATCAGCTTGATGCGCGCGCCGGCCTCGCGGACCTCCTTGATCAGGCCCTCGTGCCGCGGCCGGTCGAGGATGACGACGGTGACGTCCTCCGGCGCGGACCGCTTGGCCTTGGCGATGCGCCGGATGTTCACGGCGACCGGTGCGTTGATGTCGACGAAGTCCGCGGCCTCGGGGCCGGTGACCAGCTTGTCCATGTAGAACACGGCGGACGGGTCGAACATGGCGCCGCGCTCGGCGGCGGCCAGGACGGCGATCGCGTTCGGCATGCCCTTGGCCGTCAGCGTGGTGCCGTCGATCGGGTCGACGGCGATGTCGACCTCCGGGCCGGTGCCGTCGCCCACGCGCTCTCCGTTGAAGAGCATCGGGGCTTCGTCCTTCTCGCCCTCGCCGATGACGACGACGCCGTTCATGGACACGGTCGAGACGAGGGTCCGCATGGCGCGCACCGCGGCGCCGTCGGCGCCGTTCTTGTCGCCACGCCCCACCCAGCGGCCGGCCGCCATGGCGGCGGCCTCGGTCACCCGGACGAGTTCCAGGGCGAGGTTGCGGTCGGGAGCCTCGGAGGGAACATCGAGCTCGGACGGCAGGTGATGATTTTCGGTCATCGGAGCGCACCTTTCTGATACGGCGACGGCCGGATGAGGGTTTGGCCCTGACTCTATCGTTAGGCAGACAAAATGAGCAGGGGACCCCACGGATGAGCGCTTGGGGCACCTGCGACGATAGGGGGCGTGGCAGGTTCCAAAGGCAAGCAGAAGACGGCCCGGGACATGATCCTCTCCCTGGCCCTGATCGGCATCGCGGCGCTGGCCGTCTACTTCGTCGCCATCCCGCACGACGACCACGCCCCCGACGTCAAGCGCGTCGACTACCAGGTCGAGCTCATCGGGGCCCGTCGGGCGGCGAGCTACCCGGTCGCGGCTCCCGCGGGCCTGCCGGACAGCTGGAAGGCGACCTCCGTGCGGTACGACGCCGAGAACCAGCGCTGGCACCTGGGCTACCAGACCCCGGACGGCCAGTACGTGCAGCTCGAACAGTCCACGCAGCGGCCGGCCGACTTCATCGACGACGCCAGCCAGGGCGCCTCGGCGACGAAGCGGACCCAGACGATCGGCGGCCGCACCTGGACCCACTACACCGGCGGCCGCTACGACGCCCTCGTGCTGGACGGCACGCACGGCTCCACCACGGTCGTGGCGGGCACCGCGTCCTTCGGCGAGATGGCGAAGCTGGCGGCGGCGCTGAAGACCGGGTGACCTGCCCGCACCCGGCGCACGACGAAGGCCCCCGGCGGTGCTGGGGGCCTCTGTCATGTCGTGCGTCCGGTCGCGCCGGCCGGCTCAGACGGTCGTGATGACGTCCTCGTAGGCCAGGCGCGGGGAGCGCGGGAACCAGGCGTCCGCGCCCGGCTTGCCGATGTTGACGACCATCAGCGGGGTGTGGTCGGCGTCCAGGAACTCCTTCTGGACGCCCGCGAAGTCGAGACCGGTCATCGGACCGGCGGCGAGGCCGGCGGCCCGGACGCCGATGATGAAGTACGCGGCCTGGAGGGCGGCGTTCAGGGCGGCGGCACCCTCGCGGGCCGGGCGCTCGGCGAAGAAGACGTCCTTGGCCTGCGGGAAGTGCGGGAAGAGGGTCGGCAGCTCCTCGTGGAACTCGTTGTCCGCGGAGAGGATCGCGACCAGCGGGGCGGCGGCCGTCTTGGGCTGGTTGCCCTCGGCCATGTGCTTCACCAGGCGCTCGCGGGCCTCGGCGGAGCGGACCAGGGTGATGCGCAGCGGCGACTGGTTGAAGGCGGTCGGGCCGTACTTGACCAGGTCGTAGATCGCCTGGACCTGCTCGTCGGTCACGGGCTCGTCGGTGAAGGTGTTCGCGGTGCGGGCCTCGCGGAACAGCAGGTCCTGGGCGGCGGGGTCAAGAACAAGAGACATGCGTGAACTTTCTGGGTGGCGCCTGTTCCGACGTACCGGACCGCGGTCCGGATCGGCTGACAGGACGACCCTACGACAGCGAAGTTCAATCTTCAACAAAGATGCGGGTGCGGTGACCCGCTTCACAGCCGCCGGGCGGCGCCTACTCGGCGTCCTCCTCCTCGGCCTCCTCGGCGAGCGCCGCGTCCAGCCGGGCCCGGGCGCCCTCCAGCCACCGCCGGCACACCTTGGCCAGCTCCTCGCCGCGCTCCCACAGCCCCAGGGACTCCTCCAGCGACGTACCGCCCGCCTCCAGGCGCCGTACGACCTCGATCAGCTCGTCCCGAGCCTGCTCGTAGGAGAGCGCCTCTTCGACCTTGTCCGTCATTCGCCTGCCTTCACTGTGAATTCACCCTCGGCCACGCGGGCGCGCAGCGTCTCGCCGTCCGTCACCTCGGCCGGATCCCGCACCACGTGCCCGTCGGCCTTCTGGAGCACCGCGTAGCCGCGCCGGAGCGTCGCCGCGGGGGAGAGGGCCACCACGCGCGCGTGCGTGTGCGTCAGCTCCGAGTCCGCGCGGTCCAGGAGATGACCGAGCGTGCGCCGGGAACGCTCGACCAGCGAGGCGACATGGTCCGACCGCTCGTCGATCATCCGGTGCGGATCCTCTATCGAGGGGCGGGCCAGGGCATGGGCCAGCCCCCGCGCCTCGCGCTCCACGAACGCCTCCACACACCGCCGGGCCCGGCCGCGCAGCATCCGCACCCGCTCCAGCTCCTCGCCCACGTCCGGCACGATCTTCTTGGCGGCGTCGGTCGGGGTGGACGCGCGCAGGTCCGCGACATAGTCCAGCAGCGGGGTGTCCGGCTCGTGCCCGATGGCGGAGACGACGGGCGTACGGCACTCCGCCACGGCGCGCACGAGCTGCTCGTCGGAGAAGGGCAGCAGATCCTCCACGCTGCCGCCGCCGCGCGCGACGACGATGACGTCCACGTCCTCCAGTGCGTCCAGCTCCTTCACCGCCTGCACGACCTGCGGTACGGCGTGCACACCCTGCACCGGGACGTTGCGCACCTCGAAGCGGACGGCGGGCCAGCGGTGCCGGGCGTTCTCCAGCACGTCCCGCTCCGCGGCGGAGGCGCGGCCGCAGACCAGCCCGATCAGCTGCGGCAGGAACGGCAGCGGCTTCTTCCGCTCCGCCGCGAACAGCCCCTCGGCGGCCAGCGCCTTCTTCAACTGCTCCAGCCGGGCCAGCAGTTCACCGACGCCGACGGGTCTGATCTCGGCGGCGCGCAGGGACAGCTGACCACGCGGGGCGTACCACTCCGGCTTGGCCAGCACGACGACGCGGGCGCCCTCGCCGACCACATCGGCGACGGCGTCGAACACCTGCCGGTAACAGGTCACGCCGACGGAGATGTCGTACGACGGATCCCGCAACGTCAGGAACACGACGCCCGCGCCGGGCCGCCGCGACAACTGCGTGATCTGCCCCTCGACCCACACCGAGCCGAGCCGGTCGATCCACCCCCCGATGAGCCGGGAGACCTCACCGACCGGGAGGGGGGCTTCGGGGGAGGTGTTGGCAGCCATGCGACCGAGAGTATCGGGGCACACCGACAACACCCCCCACACCACCCGGCGCTGGCCCGGCCCCGCCCCACCACAGCCCCGACCCCGGCCCGGCTCACCATGGTTACGGCCCGGCCCGGCCCCGGCCTCGCCCCGGTCTGACCCGGCCCTGCCTCGGCCTGAGCCCGGCCCTGGCTCGGTCCCGGTCCCGGCCCCGCCTTGGCCCCGCCCCGGTCTCGGCTCCGGCTCCGCCGAGGCCTCGGCCCTGCCACGCCCAGCCCCGGTCTCGGCCGCAGCACCGCCCCGGCCCCAGCCCGGCCCGGTCCCGCCTTGGCCGCGGCTCGGCCCCAGCCCGGTCACGGCGCCCGCCACACGTCGCCCGGCCCCCTCCCCGTCCGGCCCCAGCCCCGCTACCCGGGAGCCCCTGTCCGGATCCGCTGTGCCACCAGCACCAGCACACCGATCACCAGCCACACCGCGCCCACCACCTGGGCCGGCCCGCTCGCCTCCGCGATGACCGCGACCGTGATCGCCGCCCCGGTCACCGGTACCAGCACATGCCGCCACCAGCCGACCGGCTCCGGTCCCCGGCGCCGCACGGCGAAATAGCCCACCACGCTCGCGTGCAGCAGCGTGAAGGCGGTCAGCGCACCGATGTCGACCACCGAGACCAGCCTGTCCAGGCCGTCGCCGCGCCGGGCCGCCCAGCCCGCCGCGAGCAGGGTGACGACCGCCGAGCACAGCAGGGCGACCCGCGGCACCCCGCCGTCCGTCCGGGACAGGGCACGGGGCAGGCGGCGGTCCCTGCCCATCGCGAACAGCAGGCGCCCGGCCGCCGCCTGCGCGGCGAGCGCCGCGAACGCCGCCCCGATCGCCTTGCTCGCGGCCACCAGGTCGTGCAGCCAGCGCCCGACGGAGGCGTCCACGGCGTCGTAGAAGGCGGAGCCCTGCCGGGCCGGATCGGCGGCCAGCCGCGCGGACGTCGTCGGCTCCAGCAGGGCCACCAGGTACGTCTGCGCCACGAACAGCGCACCGGCCAGCGCCAGGCAGAACAGCAGCGCCCGCGCGACCTTCGCCGAGCCCCCGGTGACCTCCTCGGCGAACGTCGCGATCGCGTCGAAGCCCAGGTACGACAGAACCGCCACCGACACCGCGCCGATCACCGCCGACAGCGCGAACGAGCCCTGGGAGCCGTCGTCCGACAGCGGGGACAGCCAGCCCCGCGTCGCCCCGTCCCGCGCGAGGACGACGACCGCCGCCACCATGAACACCGCCAGGACGACGATCTCCATCGCCAGCACGAGGAAGCCCACGCGCGCGGCGGCGCGCACGCCCCACAGGTTCAGCAGCGTCGTGACGACCACCGCGAGCGCCGTCCACACCCAGCGGGACGCCTGGGGAACCAGCGCGTTCATCGCGATGCCCGAGAAGAGATAGGCCACCGCCGGGATGAGGACGTAGTCCAGCAGCGCCATCCACCCCGCGACGAACCCGGCCTCCCGGCCGAGCCCCACGCGCGCGTAGGCGAACACCGAGCCCGCCCGCGGTACGACCCGCACCATCTGCGCGTAACTGAACGCGGTGAACCCCATCGCGACCGTCGCCACCACGTACACCAGCGCGACCGCCCCGTGCGACCGGGCGTCCAGCGTGCCGAACACGCCCACCGGCGCCATGGGGGCGATGAACAGCAGCCCGTAGACCACCAGGTCCCGGAACCCGAGGCTGCGCCGCAGCCGGTGCCGCTCGTCGTCCGTGGGAGCCTTCGTGCCGGTGTCGGACATGCCCACCAGTCTTCCCCGCGTGGTCACGCGCACGCGATCGCTGCGCGCCCGAACGCCGGTCGAACGCGGCCGAAGGCGGGCCGGCGCGGGCTTTACGATGGGACGCATGACCTCTTCGACTGGCCGCCGTGTCCTGCTCGCCGCACCCCGTGGTTACTGCGCGGGTGTGGACCGCGCCGTGATCGCCGTCGAGAAGGCCCTCGAACAGTACGGGGCGCCGATCTACGTCCGGCACGAGATCGTCCACAACAAGTACGTCGTGCAGACCCTGGAGAAGAAGGGCGCGATCTTCGTCGAGCGGACCGAGGAGGTGCCGCCCGGCAACATCGTGATGTTCTCCGCGCACGGCGTCGCCCCGGTCGTGCACGAGGAGGCCGCGCGCGGCCGGCTCGCCACCATCGACGCCACCTGCCCCCTGGTCACCAAGGTCCACAAGGAGGCCGTCCGGTACGCCAAGGAGGACTACGACATCCTCCTGATCGGCCACGAGGGCCACGAGGAGGTCATCGGCACCTCCGGCGAGGCCCCCGAGCACATCCAGCTCGTGGACGGCCCCGGCGACGTCGCCAAGGTCGAGGTCCGCGACCCCTCGAAGGTGGTCTGGCTCTCCCAGACCACCCTCTCCGTGGACGAGACCATGGAGACCGTCGACGCCCTGAAGACCAAGTTCCCGGGCCTCGTCTCCCCGCCCAGCGACGACATCTGCTACGCGACGCAGAACCGCCAGCTGGCCGTGAAGCAGATGGGCGCCGAGGCCGAGCTGGTCATCGTGGTCGGCTCGCGCAACTCCTCCAACTCCAAGCGGCTGGTCGAGGTCGCCAAGCTGGCCGGCGCCCGCGACGCCCACCTGGTGGACTTCGCCGCCGAGATCGACGAGGCCTGGCTGGAGGGCGTGAGCACCGTCGGCGTCACCTCCGGCGCCTCCGTGCCCGAGGTGCTGGTCGAGCAGGTGCTGGACTGGCTCGCCGAGCGTGGCTACGGCGACGTGGAGCTGGTCAGGGCGGCCGAGGAGTCCATCACTTTCTCGCTGCCCAAGGAACTCCGCCGTGACCTGCGCGAAGAGGCCTCCGAGCTGGTCGCCGAGCGCGGCGGGAGCGGCGCGGCCGAATCGTGAGCGCGGCGTGACTGTCAGTGGTCCGTCGTAACGTGGTGCCATGCAGATCTTCGGCGTGGACATCGGCGGATCCGGGATCAAGGGCGCCCCTGTGGACCTGGACAAGGGCGAGCTGGCCCAGGAGCGCTGCAAGGTGCTCACCCCGCATCCGGCGACACCGGACGGCGTGGCCGACGGGGTCAAGCAGGTCGTGGACCACTTCGGCTGGACGGGCCCGGTCGGCCTGACCTTCCCCGGGGTGGTCACGGGCGGCGCCATGGTCCGTACGGCGGCGAACGTCGACGAGAGCTGGATCGACACCGACGCGCGCGCCTTGTTCAGCGGCAAGCTGGGCGGACTCCCGGCGACCGTCATCAACGACGCGGACGCGGCGGGCGTCGCCGAGATGCGCTTCGGCGCCGGCCGCGACCGCAAGGGCACGGTCATCCTGCTCACGTTCGGCACGGGCATCGGCAGCGCCGTTTTCGTCGACGGCGTCCTCGTGCCGAACACGGAGCTGGGACACCTTGAGCTGAACGGCCACGACGCCGAGAAGCGCGCCTCCAGCAAGGCCAAGGAAGACGGCGACATGACCTGGGAGCACTGGGCGCGCCGCGTCCAGAAGTACCTGGCCCATGTGGAGATGCTCTTCTCGCCCGAGCTGTTCATCATCGGCGGCGGGGTCAGCCGCAAGGCCGACAAGTTCCTGCACCTCATCGAGGGCATCAGAGCCGAGATGATCCCCGCGCAGCTCCAGAACAACGCGGGGATCGTGGGGGCGGCGATGAGAGCGGCCGAGCACGGGTAGGCGGCGCCGGTCCTGCGGCCCCGGCCGCTCAGGTCCGGCGGCGGCGCCTGCGCATCCACTGCACGCGCCGGACGAGCACGATGACCCAGGCCGCGAGCGTCCCGCTGTACAGCCAGCCGGCCTGGGTGGCGAGCCCGGTGAACACCCCCACCAGCCGGGCGAGCACCCCGGCCTTCCCGTCGGCGACGGGAAACAGCCCGAGGGTGAACGCGATCGGCAGGACGACGGGAGCGGTCAGCAGATCCCCCTCGCGCACCCACAGCGCGGTCAGTACGCACACCGGCACGAACAGCACGCCGTACGCGGTCATGGACGCGCCGAACAGGAGCTGGTCCACACAGCCGAGGAGGAGCATCACGACGGTGCAGAACAGCCCGCTGCCGAGCCCGGTGAGCCGGGGATTCGGCAGTCGCGCCCCCGCCGCCGGCCGCGCGAGACGCGCCTGCCGCCCCGCCTGACCCGCTCCCGCCCAGGGGCCGCGCCGGGCCTGCGGGGGAAGCTGCGCGTGCGGCGGTGCGCCGCGTCGCGGTCCGTCGTTCGGGGGTCGCTTGCTGTGTGGCTCCACTGGACCAACTTAGGTCTGTTTATGTGCCGAATCGGCCATCAGACACGCCGGTGAGCAGAGCTTGGCCGGGCGTTCGACGCTCCCGCGAGCCGGCCGACAGGGACGCCGTAAACTGGTGGATCGCGCCCACTCATCGCCCACTCATCCACGGGAAGTCGCAACGTGTCGCTCACGATCGGAATCGTCGGCCTGCCCAATGTCGGCAAGTCGACCCTGTTCAACGCCCTGACCAAGAACGACGTGCTCGCGGCCAACTACCCGTTCGCCACGATCGAGCCGAACGTCGGCGTGGTCGGCGTCCCCGACGCCCGCCTGGCCCAGCTGGCCTCGATCTTCGGCTCGGAGCGCATCCTCCCGGCCACGGTCGACTTCGTCGACATCGCCGGCATCGTGCGCGGCGCCTCCGAGGGCGAGGGCCTCGGCAACAAGTTCCTCGCGAACATCCGTGAGTCCGACGCGATCTGCCAGGTCATCCGCGCCTTCAAGGACGAGAACGTCGTCCACGTCGACGGCAAGGTCTCGCCGAAGGACGACATCGAGACGATCAACACCGAGCTGATCCTCGCCGACCTCCAGACGATCGAGAAGGTCCTCCCGCGTCTCCAGAAGGAGTCGCGGATCAAGAAGGACGTCGCCCCCAAGGTCAAGGCGGTCGAGGAGGCCAAGGAGATCCTGGAGAAGGGCGACACCCTCTTCTCCCAGGGCATCCTCCAGGGCACCGAGCGCGCGGAGCTCCTCCACGACCTGCACCTCCTCACGACCAAGCCCTTCCTCTACGTCTTCAACGTGGACGAGGACGAGCTGACGGACGACGCCTTCAAGGACGAGCAGCGCGCCCTGGTCGCCCCCGCCGAGGCGATCTTCCTCAACGCCAAGCTGGAGGCGGACCTCGCCGAGCTGGACGAGGACGAGGCCCTCGAACTCCTCCAGTCGGTCGGCCAGGACGAGCCCGGCCTCGCCACCCTCGCCCGCGTCGGCTTCGACACCCTCGGCCTCCAGACCTACCTGACGGCCGGCCCCAAGGAGTCCCGCGCCTGGACGATCAAGAAGGGCGCCACGGCCCCCGAGGCGGCCGGCGTGATCCACACCGACTTCCAGAAGGGCTTCATCAAGGCCGAGGTCATCTCCTTCGCCGACCTGCTCGCCACGGGCTCGGTCCCCGAGGCCCGCGCCAAGGGCAAGGCGCGGATGGAGGGCAAGGACTATGTGATGCAGGACGGGGATGTGGTGGAGTTCCGGTTCAACGTCTAAGCGATCACCAGAAGGCCGTCTGACCTGCGGCGGAGTGGGTTGGGCGGCCTAGCGGTCCGCAGGGAGTCCGCAGGACTGCCAACTCCGGCCAACGCGATCGGCGTCGTTACGCCGCTTTGGCGGTCGGGATGTCACCCTGGTCCGCGTCGTTGTCGGCGCCGTAGGCGCGGTCCACGGCTGCGCGGGTCCGCTCCTCTGAGTCGGGCCAGAGGTGGGTGTAGCTGTTCAGCGTCATCGCGGCATTGGTATGACCGAGCCGCTCGGAGACGGTCTTCACCGACTCGCCGTTCTTGATCAGCAGACTGGCGTAGTGGTGCCGGAGGGCGTGGGGACCAGTGCCCTTCGGTATGCCGGCCTTCTGGCAGGCGGGCCGCCATGCACCGTCCATGAAGTGGGTGTAGACGACCGGGCCGCCCTCAGGAGCGGTGAACAGCCAGCCCTCGGGCTCGCTGACGGGAAAGCCCTGTAGGTGCGCCTTGAGAGCCCTGACGGCCATCTTCGGCAGGGGCACGGTGCGATACGACCGTGCGGTCTTCGGTGGCCCGACGTAGACGCCGTGCTTGGCCGCCTGCTGGATCTGCTGCTCCACGGTGACCGCCGCGCGCAGCAGGTCGACGTGCCGGAGCTGAAGACCGAAGAGCTCGCCAGGGCGGAGGCCGGTAGCGGCGCCCAGCAGGACGAGGCCCCGGTAGCGAGGAGAGATCGCCGCCGCCAACTCGCGGACTTGGTCGACCGGCAGCGGCACGACGCGCTTGCGTGGCACCGGTGGCAACTTCACATCCGCGCAGGGGTTTTCGGGGACCATGCGGTCGCGGACCGCCGCGCGGAAAACCGCGTTGACCGTGTTGAACACGGTTCGCGCGGTGCTGGCCGCCAGGCCGTGGGTCGTCGTCAGCCCGGTCACCCAGCCCTGGACGTCGCCCGGCTTGATCGCGCCCAGCGCCCGCTTCTCCCATGTCGGATACACGTAGCAACGCAGATGCTGGGCAACGGCTTTGGCCGTTGAGGGGCGGTGCGGCTGGCGAGCCCGCCATTCCTCCGCGTAGTCCTTGAAGGGCTTCTTGGCCGATCGCGGGTCCACGTACTGGCCGGTGACCACGCTGGCCGTGACCTCGTCGAGCCAGCGCTGGGCATCGATCTTGCGGTCGAAGTGGCGGGCGTGCTCCTTGCCGTCGAGGTCCCGGTATCGGGCGCGCCACTTGCCGTTGGGGCGCTTCTGAATGTTGGCCAAGTTGATCTCTCCAGTCGTCAGTGGTAACCGCCGCGCTCGACGTACTCGGTGAGCGCGCGGGCGTCGCGTTCCTCGCCCATCAGGCGGAGGAACTGCTCGTGGATGCCCTTCGAGCTGCCGGGATGGCTCTCGACGTAGTCGGTGGCGGCAACGATGGCGCGGTGGAGGCGGTCCTCCACGTCGCGGACCTCGTAGAACGCCTCGACCGCCTCCTGGACGATCCGCCGCCCTTCGAGGTCGACGCCTTCCAGCGGGGGTGACATCAGCTCGTCCAGGGGTAGCTCGAAGACTCGGGAGAAGCCCAGGGCCTCATCGAGCGTGATCTTGCGCCGAGGATTGCCGTTCTCGATACGCCAGACCGCCGTCTGGTTCATCGGGACACCCGCCTTGGTCATGCGGGCCGCCAGCTCAGTGGTGCTCCACCCTCTGACCTCCCGCTCCAGCGCGATGCGTGTCGCCGCGTTGCCTTCGCTGTACAGCAAGGGCGCTTCGCCCTCGCCGGTCTCTCTGGCCATCTCGCCTCCGTCGTATGCCGTCGCTATCCCGATTGAACCATGCCCTATCCCGTTTGACTAAGCCCTGGTCGTACGGTACGACTTATGCATAACGAAACGCAAGCTAGTCGAAAGGGAAACTCGTGGATCGCTACCTCACCACCGCCGAGGTTGCCCAGCGCTACCGAACCGCCGAGAGCACCGTGCGGTACTGGCGGCACATCGGCTACGGCCCGCGAGGCGTGAAGGTCGGGCGCCGCGTCCTGTACCTGGAGACCGAACTAGCCCGCTTCGACCAGGAACTGCGTGAGCAGAGCGACAACTGGGCGCTGGGGGCCTGATGCGCCCCGCGCCCGGTAGTGAAAAGGCTCTCGGCGGTACGAACGCCGAGAGTCAGGTGAACACCCCACAGGCAACCAGCTGTTCGGACCAGTGGAGCAGGGCCTGCCAGCCCGCGCGCTCCACCACCAGGAGTGCACGTTGAAGACTACTTCCCCGCATGCCGCAGGCGCATCCCTCGGCGCTTCATGGCCTCCGGCAGCGATACCCGGCCAACTCGGCCGGCGTCAGTCGGCCCAAGGGCACGCCGACGTCTCCACACTGTGTGGAGACGAGGCCGCCGCTGTATTGGCCGACCCGGGCGGGTCGGCGGGTCTCGATGCCATGCCGGATGCACCGGCCACTGAGGGCGACGATCTCCTGGCTCAGCTGAAGGGACTGGTCGCGAGGTTCGTGATCCTGCCTTCCGAGCAGGCTTTGGACGCGGTCACACTCTGGGTCGCGGCGACCCATCTGCAGCCTGCGTGGCAGCACGCGCCGCGTCTTGCGGTGGTGGGCCCGGCGAAGCGGTGCGGCAAGTCCCGCCTGCTGGATGTGCTGACCGAGACGGTCCACAACCCGGTGATAACGGTCAACTCCACCCCGGCAGCGGTCTTCCGCTCGATTGGCGAGGAGCCGCCTACGCTGCTGGTGGATGAGGCGGACACCATCTTCGGTACGCCGAAGATGGCGGAGAAGAACGAGGAGATGCGGGGCCTGCTCAACGCTGGTCACCAGCGCGGACGTTACGTGCTGCGAGTGGTGGGCAACGACCACACGCCGCGCAGGTTCCCCACCTTCGCGATGGCGGCCATCGCCGGTATCGGGGATCTGCCGGACACGATCATGGACCGGTCGGTGGTCATCCGCATGCGCCGCCGTGCCGCGGGCGAGCGGGTCTCGCCCTTCCGCTCCAAGCGGGACACCCCGGCCCTGCACGCGATCCGGTCCAGGCTCACCGCCTGGACCAAACCTTTGGTGGACCAGGCCCTGCATTTGGAGCCGGAGATGCCAGTCGAGGACCGGGCCGCCGACACCTGGGAGCCCCTGGTGATCGTCGCGGACCTGGCGGGTGGCCCGTGGCCGCGGCTGGCCCGGCAGGCGTGCGCGCGCATGGTCGCCTCCGAGGTCCAGACCGAGGAGGACAACCCCAGCGGCGCGAGGATCCTCGCCGACATCCGCCGGATCTTCTTCGGCCGAGGCGACGTGGACAGCCTGTGCACCGACGACCTGCTGTACGCCCTCAACAGCGACCCCGAGGCCCCCTGGGGCGAATGGGGCCGAGGCGGCCTGACCGCCCGCGGACTCAGCGCCATGCTGCGCGAGTACGGCATCTCCTCGGCCAACGTGCGCGTCGGCGAGATCCAGCGCAAGGGCTACACCCGCAACAAGTTCGCCGACCCCTGGCGACGCTACTGCCCCACCGTCCACCCGCTGGACGCCGCCGAACGCGCCGCAGGCTGACCACCCCAGCCGTTTGCGTACGTGCCGTCCCTGCCGTAACTGCGCAGCTCAGACGGCTGCGGCCAAGACGGCAACCGGACGCAAGACGGCACCCCGGCCCGCCTGCCGCCGAGCGCACGTCAGCCCTCGGCGGGAGGCGGGGCGTGGGACGGCACCGACATCCGTCTTGTGCCGTCCGTGCCGTCCCAGCCGTGAAACCCCAGATCACTGGCCATGCCCGCCAGACGGCACACACGGCCAAGACGGCACCGCGCCGTCCCACCACCTCCTGCCGTGACCGCCCTGACCTGCGGTTTCAACGCCCAAGACGGCAAAGACGGATCCCGCGACCACCCCCTGGCACCGCCCACGGAGCACCGCACCACCATGCCCACCACCGCACCGCCCTCCGGCATACCGGTCAGCCGCGTCACCGGCTGGGACCGCGCCGCCATCAGTGTCCTCGCCGCCGCCGGATTCGCCCTGTCGTACGACGCCTTGCGACAGACCGCCGACGCCATCCACGTCCGGGGAGCCCTGACCTACCTCTTCCCCCTGGTCATCGACGGGTTCATCGCTTACGGCGTCCGAGCCCTGCTCATCCTGCGCCGGGCTGCCTTCACCGCCCGCTCCTACGTCTGGGCCCTCTTCCTGGCCTCCACCGGCGCCAGCGTGTGGGCCAACACCCTGCACGCCGTGCGCCTCAACGACCAGACCCCGACCGGGTCGGGACTCCACCTCGGTGACACGGCAGTCGGAGCCCTGTCGATGATCGCCCCGCTCGCCCTGGCCGGAGCGGTCCACCTCGGCATCCTCATCGCCCGCCACGCCACCATGCCGGCCCTTGCCGAACCCAGCGGGCCTATCGACCATGAGGACGCGGGCGAGCCTGCTCTCCCTACGATCACGGACGCACCCGATCCGGAGCCGGAATTCGCAGAGGGCGACGCCGCTGCCACCTCGTCGGCGCAGCGCGCGGATCGTGAGACGGTGGCCCGGCGCAAGCGCACGGGCCGTCCGCCTGGGGCGAGCATGGAGCAGCTCCTGGCAGCCGCCCGACCCGCCGCCGCCGAGTACGGCGTGACCGTCGCGGTGGTCCAGCAGGCCATCCGGGAAGCCGGGCTCCCTATCGGCAGTGCGCGCTTTACCCAGCTGATGAACCTGCTGCGCGCCGAATATGCGGAGTCGGGCGACCGGCGGGACGAAGAAGCGCGCGAGCACCCCACCGTCGAGTGACCAGACCTTCGCTCCGGATGCCGCCCGCCGCTGACCGGGCGCCGGTCCAGTCCCGACTTTCCCTTCGCGGAAGTCCGGTCAGCCGTTACGGACTTCCGCGAATGCGGTCAGTTGCCCCTTCCACGCCCCCACATCCGGCCGGGCCAAACCGCGCCTCGCCGGACCATTCCACCAGCACTGCGCGGACCGCACTGCAGCAGTCCGTACAACCACCCCCGTTCTGGAGACGATGCCGTGAGCAGCATCCGGCGCCCCGAAGCCGACACCACCGAAGAGCTGGCGAAGCAGTCTGGCTGGAAAGAGCGTTTGCGGCGGGCGCTTAACTTCGGAGCCCCTGGCGGAGCCAGTAGTACCCCGAGTCCGACTCAAGGCCGGTCTTCGGGGGTCTCCGCCCCGGGGGTGGCGGAGACGGCTCAGCGCCAGGGGGCGCCGGACCAGGAGGCCGGGGCCGAGGGCGGCCCGGACCTGGACACACTCCGTGCCGTCCAGCGCGAGACCCTGCGCCCGGTACGCGCCGCCGACAGCGCTGAGGTTGTCGGCGGTGAGCCGGTCGTGCAGAGCGTGCAGCCCACGATCCGCCGCTTCACCGGCACCAAACGCTTCGAGCGCGTCGGCCCTCTGCGCTTCACCCCCGACGAACTAGCCCTGCTCCAGGAGGCTGCCGCCGAGCACGGCTACAAGGGCGACTCCGGCTTCGCCGCCGACATCGTCCTCGCCTTCGTCACCGGCCGGTTCACCGCCAACCTGCCCCTGTCCGAGGATCGCCGCCGCACACACATCTTCCGCGCCCAGGTCCTGCGCCAGCTCAACCGGATCGGCGTCAACGTCAACCAGATCGCCCGCGCCCTCAACAGCGACCACACCCCACCCGACATCCGCCAGCGCCTCACCGAACTCCGCCACCTGCTGGAACTGATCGCCGAAGCCCTGCGCCAGCCCGCTGAGCCGGAGACGGAGGCATCCGCGTGATCGCCGCCATCAAACCGGCCGGGTCCAACACCCGCGGCCTGCTCGCCTACCTCTACGGCCCCGGCCGCCACGACGAACACCTCGACCCGCACATCGTGGCGGGGTTCGCCATGCTCGGCATGCCCGACCCCGGCCGCGACGAGAACGCCACCCTCACCGAACTCGCCCACTACCTCGACGACCCCGTCCGGCTGCGCAACAGCGAGTTCGGCCAGAAGGTCACCGACCACGTCTGGCACTGCCCCGTCCGCGCCGCCCCCGGAGACCGCTACCTCCCCGACGCCGAATGGGGCGAGATAGCCCAGCGCATCGTCCAGGCAGCCAGCATCGCCCCGACCGGTGACGACCTGGCCTGCCGCTGGATCGCCGTACGCCACGCCGACGACCACATCCACATCCTCGCCACCACCGTCCGCGAAGACGGCCGCCGCCCCAAACTCCACGACAGCGGCCTCCGCGTCGGCGACGCATGCCGGCAGATCGAGAAGGACTACGGGCTGCGCCGGCTGAAGAAGGGCGACCGCACCGGCGCCCGCCGACCCACCCAGGCCGAGATGCACAAGGCCGAACGCCTCGGCTGGGAACAGACCAGCCCCGAGTGGCTCCAGGACCGCATCCGCGCCGCCATCCCCCACGTGACCAACGCCGAGGAATTCATCGCCTACCTGGAAGCCGACGGCATCGAGGTCAAGGCCCGGCGCGGCCCGTCAGGCGACCTCCTCGGCTACGCCGTCGGCCGCCCCGGCGACCTAAACAAGGACGGCGAGCAGATCTTCCACCCCGGCGGAAAGATCGCCTCCGACCTCTCCCTGCCCAAGCTGAAGGCCCGCCTCGAAGCCGGCCAGCCGGAGGAGCACCCCACCGCCCGCCGCAACCACCCCAACACCCCCTGGCATCAAACCGTCGACGCCCTGGACGCCCTCGACACCGACCTCGCCGACGACACAAACGCCCAAGCCCACATCACCGCCCTCGGCGAACTACTCGAAGGCACCGCCCAGAAAGCACCCGCCAACCTACGCGCCGAACTCCAAGCCGCCTCCAAGGCGTTCGCCCGAGCCCAGCGTTCCCAGGTCCGGGCCGAAGACCGTGCCGCCCACGCGCTGCGCAGCGCGTCCCGCGACATCCTGCACACCGCCACGGGCCCTGACGACAGCGCGCTGGCCGCACTGATCGCAGCCCTCCTCTGGGCCGCCATCGTCGCCGGGCGCTGGCATGAAGCGAAGAACCACGCCCACCAGGCCGACGCTGCCCGCCAGGCCGTGCAGCACCTCCAGACGGCCGCAGACCGCGCCCTCGCCCCGACACTCGCCGAACTCACAGCCCGCCCGCCCAGGGGGGAAGCCCGTCGCGTTCTGGTCGCCGACGTGCGAGCAGCCGTCCCAGACCACGCCGAGCGGATCCTCGCCGACCTCAGCTGGCTGGCCCTCGCCACCGTCCTCGCCGACGCCGAAGCCCGCGGCCACCAACCCCACCAACTCCTCAAGAAAGCTGCTGCTCAGCGCGAGTTGACCACGGCCCGTCAACCCGCCCGCGTCCTGATCACCCGCATCCAGCACACGGGCCGCAACCCGGCGCCCAACCGTCGTGCTGAAGCCGCCCGCCGACGCAGCACTACCGGGCCACGGGTTGCATACAGGGGAACGCGTGCTCAGCCGCCGCAGCCTCCTACGGTTCCCGGGCGAGGCAGTGGCCCCAGGTTGTAGCGGGGCAGTGGTCGGGTCGAGGCGGTGGTTCCTGGGCGCCAGGAACCACCACTTATGGCCGTTCACTATCGCCATTCATCCGGCGGCCGCCGCCTGCCGGTCAGGATGGAGCCGCAGCCGATCAGAATCGGCAATCGCCTCGGCTGTCTGCCGGACGGGAGTTACGGTGCTAACCATGCGTGAGGTCCACTATGAGAGCCGCGGCGTTCCGCTGGAGGACTATCAGCTCACCCACAAAGATCACCGTGGCCAGAAGGCGGCTGAAGATGCCAGGCAGTGGGCACAGCGGCAGGTCGACGAAGACAACGCCAGGTGCCGGGCCGATCCGGAGATGGCAGAGCGCCGTAGCCAGGCGTTGCAGAAGGCGCTGGAGCTGATGCAGTCCTTCAAGACTTCCGAGCACGACATCATGCGTTGGCGAGTACGCCTCCATTGTGGCCACATCACCGAGACGCGTGTGCACCGTGAGAACGGCGATCCCACTCGGCACGGCAGTTCCTCGATACGGTGCCCGGAATGCGGCAAGGACCCGTCACTGATCGTGGCGTTTGAACCCCTCGGTCTGGCGGGCGAACCGCCAACCACGCCGAAGGCAACAGAACCGCCACCCCCGAAAAGACTTACCCGTGCCCAGCTTGAACGGCGCGTAGCCGCCCTGGAGAAGGAGAACCAACGCCTGCGGGAGACGGGGCATCGGGAGTAACACTCCCTCTGGGAGAAGAATGGAGCACGTGACGGATGCGGAGCACCATCTTGTGAGCGGAAGCATGCGGTCAGGGAACAGCCCGGCCCGCATCGGGCGAGAGGCTGGCTGCGAGGCGGAGGTCGAAACCGTACGGGTCTTGCGCGCATGGCTCGGAAAGAGTCAGGACCACCCTTTGCTCACACTGTTCGGGCCGCCAGCCGATCTCGTCGTCCCGGTTGGCGTGCGCTACACCTGGTGGCGAGATCCTGTCTTGACCACTTTCAACGACATGCTCGCCATCCTGGAGAGGTCCAGCCCTGGGGGGCTGGACCATATGAGGAACCGCTTCCGTGAGCTACGAGCCACGAACTCCGAGGGCCGCAAGGACTTCATGAACTTCCGGGCGGAGATCGCTGTCGCAGCCTTCTTCGCTGAACATGGCCTGCAATTCGAATTCAACACTGGTCCTGGACCTGACCTGTTGTTCACCGCCCCGTCAGGCCGACCCGTGGCGGCGGAGATCAGCACCCGCGCTCCGCGCGCGCTGTCCTCCATCGCCAACCAGATCGCGGCGGAACTCGGAGACCACTCGCTTGATCTCAAGATCCATCTCCAAGCCCATGACTACCCACCGGTGAGCATCCGCTCCCGTGAGCGCGATGACTTGGTCCGGCGCACGGTCACAGCCGCGACGAATCTCGGGGCCGACGCCTTCACCGCCTTCCGGGCGACTGTTATTCCCGAGCGCTTGGAAGACGGGTACGCGGCTTGCACGATCACGGTCCAGATTGTGCCCCTACCCGAGGGAAGTGGCACCCAGATCGCAATCAGCATGTCCGGAGGCCATCCTCACCAGCACGATGTTGCCAGCGAAGTCGCCAAGCAGCCGCTGCGGGACAAGAAGAAGCAAGCCCAAGCCCGGATGAGGCCCACGCTCTTGATCGCTGACATCACCGGCCTCGACGGGACAGGACAACACACTCTTGAACGTTGGCCCGACGCCTTCGGAGATGTCTGGGATCCCAACGATCCTTTTGTTGGCCTTGCCGCCATGATCTGTCCCTTCAACCGCCTATCACCGCAGCTAGCCACCTCGCGCAACCCCCATTCCAACCCGGCCGATCTTCACAGCCTTCAGACGGCTTTGGCCCCAGTGCGTCACCACCTCGGGTTGTGAACCGGTCAGTACCGGTTCGCTGCTGGTCCGCAAGCCGAGTGACTTCGAGTGGTTCAGAAACTCGTCACACGGACTCGGCTTCCCGCCGTACGCCGGTCGGAGCGAGCCCGGCAGAAGGCCATCGTGTGATCCAGGACGTGGCCTCGATCAGGTGCTCCTGCTGGAGTCCGACGTGGGGATCGGGTTGGAGTAGGAGCGTTGCCGATCCACGTGCGCTTCGCTCCGAGGCCCAGGCGTGGTCGAGGCTGGTGAAGTCGTCGTCGATCCAGATGGCGGGTGCGTCGCCCAGCCAGGTGTCGACGTGGTCGCGTTTCCACAGGTAGCCGTTGGGGTGGCTGGTGGTGATCTGCGGACGCGGGAGGTCGACGTACGGCAGGTTCGGGAGGCCGAGGAGTGGGCCGATGATGGTGGTGGCGTCCTGGCGCCAGCTGGTGCACCAGACGGGGGTGACCAGGCCGGTTCGGATCACGTGCATGAGCAAGGGGCCGTGTGCAGGGTTGAGCCAGATGGCGACTGGGTTTTCGGCGGTCCGGCCGGTTGGCACGACGTGGTGGCGGGTGTGGGTCGCCGGGCCGGCCCCTTCCGCGTTCGGGAAGGGGATGAGGACGCCGTCGATGTCGAGGAGCAGGTAGGGCGGGCGCATCAGTTTCTCCCAAGGGAGCTGGGGCGGGGGTCAGAGCTTGCGTGCGGTGATCAGCAGGCTGGTGGGCCAGCGGCCGTGACGGGCGTCGTGGAACTCCTGGGCTGAGGCGAGCCAGAGGCCCGCGCGGCCGAGGTGTTTCTCCCAACGCTCGGCGTCGAAGTCCCAGCGGGCGATGGGTAGTCGGGTGCGGTCGGGGAGGGTGACGTAGTCGCGGCGGGGCCGGTCGTCGGTGGCGGGGCGTAGGCCACCGCGCTGGGGGTGGGGGACGGAGAAGGCGAGAGTGCGCCCGGGTTTGAGGTGCTGGGCGATGGCCGGGAGCAGAAGCTCGGGGGCTACGAGGCCGATGGCTCCGAAGACGGAGTAGATCGCGTCGAAGCGCTCGTCGGAGGCTTGCAGGTAGTGCAGGGCGTGGCCGGCGACGAAGGTCAGGTTGTTCAGTCGGCCGTAGTGCGAGCGGGCCCGGCGGATCTGCAGGCCGACGAGGTCGACGGCGGTGACCTGGGCGCCGTAGCGGGTGGCGAGGTGGGCGGCGTTGTGACCGGGGCCGCAGCCGAGTTCCAGCAGCCCCTTGCGGCGCAGATCCGGGCCGAGGATGTCGGCGCCGGGCCCGCTGCCGGGCCGCGTGGTCCATTCCATGCGAGCGGGCACGGACAGCGGTTCGGCAGGGCTGGCCGTAGTGCGCTGGAGGGCGTGGACGTACCAAGGGGAAGCCTGGGCGAGCACGTCAGACCTCCAGGAGGTGGAGGACGTCGGTGAGGTGGCGGCGGACGGCCTTGATGTAGGTGGGGTCGGTGGCCGGGTCGTTGATCCAGCGGATGGACTGCTCCATGAACCACTCGACGGCCCACATGCGGTGCCAGCCCAGTGCCCACTGCTCGGCAGCCAGTCCGCCGCGTTCGGCAAGGGCGTCGGGTGTGCCGCCTTCGGTGACGTACGTCTCCAGGAAGACGCGCAGACGCACGGGGTCAGGGGTGTCGAGGGTGCCGTGCCAGCTGGCGAGGTCGAGCAGGCCGGGGCCGGTGAAGGCGCGGGCGAAGTCCAGCAGCCTCCAGCCGTGCCGCCCGACGTGGAGGCTGGTGGGGTGGAACTCGGAGTGCACCCAGCCGAACGGAGCCACCGTCGTACCGGCCGAGCGTGCGTCGGCGGCCTGGGCGATCCGGTCGAGCGTGTCCTCGACATCGTCTGCGTCCTGCCACCGCTCGGCCTTCCGGAGCCGACCGAGGTGCTCCAATGCCTGGCTCGGCAGGGTGCGCAGCCGCTCTTGGTCCAGGACCGGCAGGGCGGCGGCCGTGCGGGTGCCGTGCAGGACCACGGCAGCGGCGGCGCCGTCGAGGTCGTCGGCTTCGCGTACGGAATCGCCGAGATCCTCCAGCAGCATCCCGAGCCAGCCATCCGCCACTGCGGATGCGTGAACGGCAGGCACCGGGACACCGAGGGTGCGTGCCAGCCGGAGTGCCTGATCCTCGCTGTCGAACGGCTTCTTGGCGTACTTGAAGATGGCGGTGGTGCCGTCGGTGAAGGTCAGGCGTTCGACGCCGGACATGGACCACACGCGCACCTCCTCCCGCACGGCGGTGGACCGGCCGGCGATGGTCAGGAGGTTGTCCAGGAGGTCGGCGTTGAGGGTCGTGTCCATAAGGGGGCTCCAGTGCGATTGAAGGCATCCGGGGCGGGCGAAGAGTGTCGGCCCGCCCCGGATCCAGGGCTGTGGTGCTACGCGGCCGGGGTCACGCGGTGGGCGTAGATCTGCTCGATCCAGCCGGCCTTGAAGGCCGCGAGGTCGTCGCGGAAGGCGGCCATCGAGGCACCGTAGGGCGCCACGACCCCACCGGTCTGGTCCGGCACGGACTGGCAGCCGTGCACGAGGCGTCCGCCGAGGGCGGCGTGGGCCTTGATGGACTCGATGCGCCGGTGCTCGTTGAACCAGCCGCCGTGGTAGACCTCGTCGAGCATGCCGCCCATCTCGTCGTCCAGGTCGAAGACGACGGAGGTGGCGGCGGGGAAGAACCAGCATGGACCGACGTTGGAGATGTGCCCGTCCAGCTCGACCTTGTTCAGCGCCATCAGCGTGGCCGCCTCGCGCAGCATTCGTAGATGGTCGGCGGTGATCTGCGGCAGGCCGAGGCCGACGAGGTGCTTGTCTCGGAAGAGGTAGGCGTACACCTCGTAAGCGGTGGACAGCACCCGGGCGGCGTCCGAGGTGGACTCGGCGTGGGCCTTGATGAAGTCCAGCGCGAGCTGCTCGACCGCACTCTCGGTCGTCTCCTCCGCGTCCAGGAGCTGGGACTTGACCAGCTCCCAGTCGGCGACGAGCCACGTGTTGGACTCGAAGCGGAAGAAGTACTCGGCCGGGTCGATGGTGATGCGTCGGCCGTCGCCCTGGATGCCGGGCAGGCGGCTCCAGCGCTCGTCGAACGCCTCGGGCAGTACGACCGTGATGGCCGCGGTGTCGATGGTGGTCACCGTGTCTCCGTCTCTGATCGGCCGGGTCCGGGCACACAGGTGCCTGACCCGGTGTAGGCGTACGGAACTTCGGGGAGCCGCCCGGCCGAAGGGGGGAGCCAGGGCACGGTGTCGGACCGGGGCCGGGTGGCTGATGTTTAGTGAACCCTCCGTCACGCACAGTGGGTACGGTGAGAGGCAGTTGAAGCGGTATACGCGGTTTACAGCTCCGGAGCGGAGGCGATCGTGGCAGCGCACAGAGGATCCAATTCCCGCCTGCGTGATGCCATCGAAGCGATCGGCTGCACGTACGAGGCTCTGGCGAAGGACATCCGGCGTATCGCGGCCGAGAACGGCGAGATCCTCCAGACCAACAAGTCGGCCGTCTCCCATTGGGTGAACGGCACACGCCAGCCCACAGGCCGGACCGGCGAGTACCTCGCTGAGGCGCTGTCCCGCCGGGCAGGCCGCACCATCACCTCGGCCGAGATCGGCCTTCGAGCACCCGAAACTGCGGTGTCAGAAGAACCCGATCCTGTACTGGCCGCCACCGATCTGGGCCGTGCCGACGTCGAGCGCCGCCGCTTCCTTGCCGTGGCCGCCTTCACTACCGCAGGCGTAGCCATGCCGCTTTTCTACGACCACGAGGCCACCGCCCGCATGCTTCGGGCCCGCACCGGCAGCTCTCTGGTCGGGATTGAGGACGTGGACGTCGTACGTCAGATCACCGCAGCCTTCAGCGCGGCAGACGAGCGCCTCGGCGGAGGCCATGGCCTGACCACCGTCACCGCCTACCTCGCCGACACTGCCGCCCCCATGCTCCGCGGCCGTTTCCCGAACGAAGCCTTACGGCAAGCGGCCTTCGGCGCCGTCGCTGAACTCGCCTACCTCGCCGGGTGGAAGCACCACGACCTTGGCCAGGAAGGCGCCGCCCAGCGCTATTACCAGGTCGGCTACCAGCTCGCCTGCGAAGCCGACCCGCGCGGTCACGCCGCCTGGATGATGCGCGCCCTCGCCCACCAGGCCCTCAGCCTCAAGCAACCCCACCACTGCGTCGACCTCGTCGAAGGATCCCTCACCCGCGGCCTGGGTCACGTCGATGGCCAGACCGAGGCGCTGCTGCACATTACCCACGCTCGCGCCTACGCCGCCGTCGGCGAGAGGCCCGCGGCGGCCCGGGCCCTCCTCGCCGCGGAAGACGCCCTCCTACGCGACGACGGCCCCCAGCCCAGCTACTCCCGCGTCAGCGGCCCGGCAGCCGGCACCGTGGCCAGCCACACCGCCCGCACGCTGACCGACCTCGCCGACCACGTCGGCACCGAGCAACAGCACCGCGACGCCCTGGTGCGCTGGGATCCCGAGAAGTACAAGCGCGTCCACGCCCTCACCTACGCCGACCTCGGCGACAGCCTTGCCGCCCAGGCCCGAGCCGACGAGGCCGTCGCCGCCTGGTCACAGGCCCTGACCCTGATGGAGGGCATGACCTCCGACCGCACCCGCAAGGCCATCACATCGCTCCGCTCCACCCTCGCCGTCTACCAGCGCCGCAAAGTGCCCGGAGCCGCCGAACTCGCCCGCCGCGCACGCGAAGCGCTGGCCTAAGCTGCTTACCAACCGGCCGACGAAGGGACACTAACCGTGGCTCAGCGGACAACCGACGACCAGCCCAAAGCCCTCCCGCCCGCCCTCAAATCCATGACCCTGCTGGTCGCCGCCGTCATCGTCCACGACAAGGCCAGCAACCGCGTCGTCCTCCTCCAGCGCAGCCAGAACGCCAAGTTCGCCCAAGGAATGTGGGACCTCCCCGTCGGCAAGAGCGAGCCCGGCGAACCCATCACCGAAACAGCAGTGCGCGAGTTGTACGAGGAGACCGGCCTGACCGTGAAGCCGGAGTCCCTGAAGGTCGCCCACATCATCCACGGCGCCTGGGGCGTCGAAGCACCCAACGGCTTCCTCACCGTCGTCTTCGCCGCCAACGAATGGACCGGCGAACCCGAAAACCGCGAACCACGCAAACACGCCAGAGTCTGCTGGGTCGATGCCGAGGCTATCCCCAAGGAGTTCGTTGACACAACTGCCAGCGCCCTCCACCGATATTTGAGGGACGGCCCGGAAATTTCCCTTGACGGCTGGAGATAGAGGATCTAACACTCTCTCCGAACTCGGGAAGTGTAATTTTAGTCTGAGGCTGCGATCCAGCGAGCCATCGCTTCATAGGCATTCAGTGTGCGGGTGTCATAAGGCCCGAAATCGTCGCGGCAGTCGTCGCCGAGTTCTTCATAAAGGCCGACGGCTCCGCGCGCATCACCTGACTCGCCTGTTAGCTCTGCAAGACTCATCCGAGCGTCTACGACGACCGGATCGGAATAACCATTGGACATCTGGAGTTTCCTGATGTGTCGTTCCAGCTTTCGAATACGATCCACGTAGTCCGGGTTCACGTGAGGAGCACCGGAAAGAACCAGTGCGCCCCTCTGCGTCTCGGGGATATATTCAACTTGATGGATAAGGCGGGCGACAGTCAGTGCATCCGGGGGCCTTTGTTGAGGCTCTTTGGCGAGCAGGCGTAATGTCAGATCGTTTAGTTCCTCAGGGATGCCAGGGCGAACATCCTGAGGGGCTGAGGGTGTACTGTGCACGTGCATGTCGGCGATGATGTATGGAGTTGTTTCGCTGCCACCAAAGGGTGGGCGGCCGGTCAGCATCTCGTACAGAACGCAGCCGAGGGAATACAAGTCGCTGAGGTGGTCGCCCGGCTGGCCCAGACAGCGCTCGGGTGAGGCGTAGAGCCATGTGAGTCCCGCACCATGGGTGACAGTGACGTCGAGGAGCCGGGCGAGGCCGAAGTCCACGAGTTTCACATCACCTCGCTCAGTAATCATTATGTTGTCCGGCTTGATGTCTCTGTGGACGACTTCTGCCTCGTGCGCGTCCGCCAGACCCTCGCACACCTGGGCGCTCCAGCGCACAGTCTGTTCCAACGTTAATGCATTCCCCGCGCCCATGTAGCTGGTCAAAGGGCGCCCATCGACAAGTTCCATGACCAGATGAAACCTGTCATCTTCTTCGCCTTGGTCGTGCACGGTGACCACGTAGGGGCTACTGACCCGGGCCATCGCACGTGCTTCCTGAAGGAACTTACCGGTCATCTTCTCGGTGAGGTTATTCTGGTTGCTGGCATAACGGCGTAGTCGGTCCAGGGCTAGAAACTTGATGGCAACCGGGCGGTCCAGTTGGCTGTCGTGGGCAAGCCAGACGTCGCCCATACCGCCGCTCCCGAGGCGATGTTCAAGACGATATCGATTTGCGATGAGATTCCCGTCCACGTCACTCTTCCGGCTGCGCATTCGATTGTTCTCCGGCTGCTGGAGACCAATCGTTCCAGTGGGTCACTGCAGTGAGACCGGACCGCCACTGCTGGAATAGCCGAGTGTGCTGCCCGAGTGCTTTCTTCAATTCCGCCGTACTCTCGACCCGTCGGCGGATACCATCCTCTCTCAGCTGATTTTGGCGGAATGGCACGTGAGCCACACCCCACGCTGAATAAGCGAGCAGCAGGACAGTGAGAACCTTCGTTAGGCTGCCTGCCACGCCATCCAGGAAAATTGCCAGCACTGCGCAGGCCGCGGCCATGATGAAACATGTGAGTACTCGTGACCATATGGGCGCCACAGAGCGGACGGCCGCGTTAACCCGTCGCTCCATATGCTTTCGAAGATCGATTACCGCTTGCTGCCTGGATTCAGGCGTAGTTGGTGCAGTCGGCACCTGGCAGGACCAACCGTCCACAGTGAGGGTGAGGTGCTCGGGAAGCAGTGACTCTGATTTTTCTTTCAGGGCGGTGAGTGCTGGACGAAGACTCGGCATGGCGCTGTGCAAGGCCAGGAGCCGGGCGGGGTAGCCGAGATGCACTGTTCTTGGCTCGAAGACAGCTCGTTCGAGGAGGGCCTGGAAGTCGACCGTTTCTGGTTCCTTAGCTGCTTTGAATTCTGCCGCTGCCGCCTCAGTGTCACCTTGGTGCTCGATGATGGCGCGCAATCGCTCCATCTGCTCATGCATCCGGCTCTCATCGGGGTCCAGTTGGCCGATGAGGTGGTTGAGGGCGATATCCGTGCCACGGCCCCCGTTTGCGGTCGGCGGGCTGTCGGAGTATTCGTCGCGTAGATAGTCGAGGGTGCCTTTAACCGCTGTTGCCGTTCGCCATCCCTGTTCTGCCTCCGCCCACTGCGACCCACACAGTTTCCTTAGGGCGTCAAATTGCACGGAATTATCCGCACCCTGGTCCAGCATCCAGGGTTGCCAGCGGGCCAGGTGCGCTAAGGCGCTTTCCGAGGAGGAGAGAGTGAAGAGCCGGGCGTTTCCCTCTTGGTCCCACCGGGTCATTGCCTGACGAGCGTAGGTCAGCGCCTCGATTCCCAGCTCGGCGCCGGCGATCGCGTCGAGGACGACGCTGAACTCTTGCCCCAGGTCTGAAGGGTCGAGCCCAGTCAAGTAGCGGTCCATCCAGCGGGCTGCTTCATTCTGCCGCTTTTGGCGTGAACAGGTCAGAGCGAAGAACAGCGTCGCTTTGGCCTGGTCGAGGGTAAGGGCATGCCCGCGGGCTCGGGCGGCGCGTTGAGTGTCACGGCTGTACCCAGCCGCGACCGCCACGACAGCGGGGGCGAGCCAGAAAGTGGGTTCCAGGAGTAGCTGCTCCTGGCTGCATGCTTCGATCGTGCTGGTGTCCACAAGTCCTCGTGCGACGGCGTCTTCGGTCAGTGCATGTGCCAGCCCCCGGGCGAGGGCGCGGATCCGCCGCCGCTCGGCGAACCTCGCTACCCATTCCGTGGTGAGCCGCGACAACTCGGCCTGAGCGTTGGCCACAATCTGATCCCTGCCGTAACGCTCCACGAAGGTGTTGAGAGCACGGTGGGTGGCATCCGTGGTCGTCCTCACTGCCCCTATGGCGGCTTGTGTCTGCGACAGGATGGCCGAATAATCCGCTACGTTTCCGGCCAGTTGACCGATGGCTGCGTGCATGCCCGCGAGCCCTTGCCTCAGATCTTCACCGTGGCGATCTTGAGAGGTGCGAAGCCTTGCGACCTCCTCACCCAACTCCCTCACTGTGATGGAGAGCTCCTCCAACTGCGCTTCCATGTGAGCTGGGTCATGCATGAATCCCCCTGAAGTCCATGCGCCGACACTCCGCTTACTCAGACCGCTCCTATTATCCGGACAGTGCGGCCCAGAGGGCCTTACTCTGGCCCAAGATGGCCAGTGAGCGTTCAGGGGGGATCGTGGGGGAGGGTGCAGGGTCGGTAAGCCAGTTGTTCTTCGGTCGGGACGACGCGGAGAACGATCTCAAGGATGGCTTGCTGCGAGGCGCTGTATTTCGGCCAAACTACGCCTACAGAGAGGCGCTTTCCGGACGGAAATCCTTGATCATCGGCCGCAAGGGTTCGGGGAAGAGTGCCATCTGCCGGCAACTGGCGACTCCGGACGGTCACCAGGGCGCTTCGATCTTGATCACCCCGGATGACGCCGCCGGTGACGAAATCCGGCGGTTCGAACTCCAAGGCGTCACAGCTGACACCGCCAAGGCACTGATCTGGCGGTACGTTTTCGCGGTGCACGCGGCACGTCACCTGACTTCTCATGCGCGTATCGCGCACGGCCGCCGTGTTCCCTCCTCTGTTCGCGCCCTGCGAACCTTTCTGCGCGCGAACGGCGAGTCAGATGATGATCGCCTGTACGACAGGCTCCGGCGCGGGGCAAATGGGCTCCAGTCGGCCAATCTGTCCCTCAAGGCGTTCGGGGTCGAGGCAGCCTTCGGCGTCAACGGCGCTTCTGAAGGAGCCACGGCCAGTCGGCAGCTGGAGGTGCTCGAAGACGGTGTGGCCGCAGCCTTCGCTGACCTCGGCTGTGCGAGCAGTCACCCTCCGCTGCTCTTCCTTGTCGACCAGCTTGAACAGGTTTGGACTGTCGACGCGGAGAGCCACGCGCTGGTTACGGGGCTTTTGTTGGCAGCCAAGCATGTGACGGGCCATTACGGCAGCGTGGTACGGACTGCTCTCTTCATCCGGGCTGATATCTATGACACCCTCAATTTCGGCGATGGCGATAAGTTCCACAGCGACGAGATACGGATCGCGTGGACGCACGATGGGCTCAAGGATGTCGCTCTGGCGCGGGCCCGTGCCTCCCTCGGTGGCGATCTGACCAGTGAGGATCTATGGGGACGGCTGTTCCCGCCGAGCGTCCGGGGAGCGCCGACCACCGAGTACCTCTTCAAGCGTGCACTGCCGCGTCCGAGAGACGCGATCCAACTCCTCAACGCCTGCCGGAGCGTGGCTGACGAGCGGGGTGGCCCCACGATCACGGAGGATGACGTGTTGGCGGCCACAGAGCGCTTCTCTCGCTGGAAGCTCCAGGACCTGGCCAAGGAGTACCTGGTCAACCTGCCATTTCTCCGGTCGCTGTTTCCGTTGTTCGAGAACACCGGATACGTGGTCATGCGGTCGGTGCTGGAGGCCCGGTTCGAGGCCAGAAGGGACGCGCTGCATCGAGAGTTCCCCGCCTACACCGAGAGTCTGACCCCGCAGGGGGTGATCGACGTGCTGTATGGGGCGAGCTTTCTCGGCGTGCGGCGCGGCGGTGACGTTGTCTATACCGGCGGCACCCAGGCGCCGCCGCTGCCGGGCGAGGACGAATTCCATGTGCATCCTTGCTTCCGACCCGCGCTCAACAGCCTTGGCTCCGTGGAGCTCCCCGCCTTTCTACCTGGGCAGAGGCGAAATGCCGTCGTGAGTCAGACCGGCCTCGTGAACTACACCACGGGGGCAGACGTAGGACTATCGATCAACCGCGACGTTCGACTGCTGGGCGAGGTGGTTGGGGCCTGTGAGCGGCTGTTGCGTCAGCTGACGCGATCAGGTCTGCCGGAGGCCACGCGCGAAGAAGTGCAGCTGCAGATCGGACGAGTTGTGGCGGCGGCCGGTGAGGCCAGGGTGCAGCTTGGGGGAAGGCATGCACCCGACGTACAGGACCACGTCTTGGCGGCCTCCAGTTACTTCGACAGCCTCGCCGCGCAGCTCAGTACTCACGGTTTCCGCGACCGCCCCGTCACTCGTCGCCTTGAGGACGAGGCCAGGGCTTTGATCCGATCCGTGGGCGGTGCAGCAGGCGGCGGAAGCGGCTCGGACTCGGCACCATGACCGGGCAGTTCTCCATCTGGAGGTTCGGCGGTGAGGTGCGCATGTCCTTGATGGAGGTGACGAGCGCCTTGGCGATACGCGGCAAGCGGACTTCAACTGGGTCCATTGACTCAAAGCGCAGTGGACAGAGGACTTGACGGTGCTGCGCAGCAGCATTTCGTGCGTGAGCGGACGGTGCGGCACACGGCGGACCAGGTGTCATGGGGATCGAGGTCGACGCGTCTCTGACCTGGCAAAACAGGATGTCACGTCAGGCGCTGACAGCCGTCGTCACGATCTTGCAGACACTCGTAATGCCTTGGTCGGGCCGTGGGGTCTATGCCGGATCGATCGCGGGTTCCGCGCTGGGCCGTGTGTTGGTAGGCACTTCTTTGGGCTCCACCGTACGGCTCAGAAGTGGCTCCGCGACTTCAGAAGTTGATCTGGCTCCACCCGACGGGGCGATGCCAGAGGTTCTGCGAGTCTGAGGACGGTGTAGACGGGCCGGCGTCGGGGCGGCTGCGAAAACCATGTGCCCCAGTCGCTGCGGCTTCCTACGCTTCCCGCCATGGACAGCACCTGGACCGAGGGTCTCGTCAACGTCGTGGACGTCGAAGCGACCTGCTGGGCCGGTTCCCAGCCGCCTGGCGAGGTCAGCGAGATCATCGAGATCGGACTGACTGTCATCGACCTGGCCGTCGGCGAGCGCCTCGCCCGGCACCGGATCCTGGTGAGGCCGACCCGGTCCACGGTCAGCGAGTTCTGCACGGAGCTGACCGGCCTCACTCAACACGAGGTCGATCAGGGGGTCACCTTCGCCGAGGCGTGCCGACTACTGGCGGCCGAGCACCGCGTAGGCGCCCGGCCGTGGGTCAGTTGGGGCGACTATGACCGCCACCAGTTCACACGGCAGTGTCAGGCCACACGGACGACCTACCCCTTCGGCCGCCACCACACCAACGCCAAGGCTGCCTTCACCGAGGCATACGGTCTACGCAAACGCCCCGGCATGGCACAGGCCCTGGAGATCGCCGGGCGGCGGCTCGAAGGCCGTCACCACCGAGGCGAGGACGACGCCTGGAACATCGCGGCCCTCGTGCTTCACCTCTCTGAACGGGGCGTCTGGCCGGCCGCGGTAGAACACCCCGCCTGACGCACCCACCCGGCTTGGCGCGACCACCCGATCTGTCCCGTCTCCGTTGATGTGGTCCACGGCTCAAGCGAACTGGTCCGATCCACATCTGGTCTCAGGCAATCGGGTTCAGTGGCAGAGCTCCATGATGGAGTCGTCGAAGTTGGGGAACTCTCGCGTGGCCTGCTCAATCACGGAAGTTGCCGATTTGCGGTGGTTTGGTGCGAATTGCTCCGCGATGGCCGTCAGCTCACGATTGGGGCGTGGAACCCAGTCGGGCTCGCACGAGGTAGCTGCCTCCCAAGGACCGAAGCCGTCGGCCAGCAGCCACAAGAAGGCACCCAGGTTGCTCGCGACGACGCCGGTCTCCCCTTCGGAGCCGAGGAAGACGACAGGCTGCTCGGCCAGTTCCCTGCTAGGGCGGACCAGCCAGAACGCCGCGTACCCGCCGGAGCCATCCTGGCCGAACACGCGGAAGCCGTCGCCATGCAGCTCGCCGTTGCCGGTCCACGCCCTGAACCAGTCGGTTGTCTCATCGGCAGACAGGAAGGCCG
Organism: Streptomyces sp. NPDC025793; assembly: GCF_055558375.1. Classification (NCBI taxonomy): domain Bacteria; kingdom Bacillati; phylum Actinomycetota; class Actinomycetes; order Kitasatosporales; family Streptomycetaceae; genus Streptomyces; species Streptomyces sp. NPDC025793. Next base: position 128,312 of record NZ_JBVHMR010000007.1, read on the forward strand.
CGAAGGGTTCGAAGTCGACACCGTCACCGCCGGCGTAGTCGAACCGGACCGCCATGGCAGCGGCGAGCGCGGCGGGAAGCTGTCGGTCTTCGTTCGATGTCACGCGAACAGACTAGCGATTGGTCGGGTTCTGGTGGCACAGCTGCAGGGCCGGAGCTGTCAGCGACAACGCGCGTGTGGCCGTGGAAGCCGGGTGCACGCCTGCCACCCCAGTGGAGGTGGGGCGGTCCGCAGACAGTCCGCAGGACGGTCGAAAGTGACCGTCGCATGCCGTCGCTCACCAACCGAAAAATGCCAGGTCAGAGGCGTCGCCGGCCTGCCGCCGCAGGCTAGGATCGGCCCTCAATCGTTCCGCTTCAACGTGTGAATTGTTCGAACGAGGACCCCTCTGGCTTGTGTCTGCACAGGTCGGAGGGGTTTTTGGTGTTCGGAAGTGGTGGAATTCTGCTGGAATGCGCGACGGGGCCTTCGGGTGCTGCCGTGGCTGATGCGTGAGTGTTTCCGCAGGTAGGGCTGCTAGCGGTGGTAGTGGAAGCTGGGTGACTTATTTCTTTGCGCACGCCCGTCCGCTCCCCGCGGAGCCGCATCCCTGGGACGACCATCGGCGTCATCAACGCCTTCTGCCGCAACCAGCCGAACAACAAGTGCCGCTCCTGGATGAACCCGTGATCGACCCGGAAGACCGCGAGCATCAGGCGGCTGTTGCCCGCCTGATGCTCCCCTACCTCAACGGGCAGTTCGCCTCAGGTTTCCGCCTCCTCGGAGTGCTGCCCGGCCCCGGTTCCGTACGCATCGCGCTCCACGCCGACGACGGCACCGAGTACCTGTACGAGATCGGCAACGAAGACGTGGCGCCCGGATGGGTTCCGCTGCTGCTGCGCAACGCCCTGGCCCGGCCGGCTGCCCCCACGGGCAACCGCGTCATGGGCATGAACTTCATCTCCCTGCAGCAGGCCGAGGCGACCTGGAGCCTGGAGGAGCCGGCCATCGACCAGGTGCTGCGCACGCTGCGGGCACTGAGCGACCCGGCCGATGAGGAGATGCCGTCTCTGATCGGGTTCCTGCTGCATGGCGCTTCCCGGCTTCGTCTGTACGTGCAGCGGCGGGAGCAGCCCGGCATCATCGGCGTAGACGTCCGCCTCAGCAACGCTGGTCCGGCGGTGCTGGGCTCGGTGATGTCACTGCTGGAGGAACGGCAGTACCGGCATCCGGCTGGTGACGACCCGCACTGCGAGTACACCCTTGACCTGACCACCTGGGGCGAGACTGACGGCTCGTAACCGACTCATCGGCACAGGAGCCTCCCACCGCATCCCCACCAGGGCTCTCAACTCCGCCGATGTGCGGCAAGGGCGGCCAGCAGACTGCCGACGCTGCCGGTGTGAACGATCACTTCCTCGTCCTCGGACGGGACGTCGAAGCGGGCGAAGAAGTCATCCAGAGCTTCCGGGGTGACGGTGAGGGCGTTGGCGTCTTCGCGCTGGTTGCGTTCGGCCAGGCGCCGCAGCAACTCGTTGCGGTCGGCTGGAAGGCAGACGACCAGAGGGTGGCCGCCCGCCTCGTGCGGCTTGCCGCCAGGCGTCGCGCTCACGGCGGCGCCACAACCCGTGGTCCAGGACGACGTCGTTACCAACGCCCAGTTCCTTGACGAACCGCTGGCGGACCGCCTCGGCCACGGGCTGTTCGCGCTCGAAGTACGTGTGCTCGGGGCAGTCCACGCCGTAGCGGCCGTAAAGGCGGTGTACCTCCTCGTCCACGGACAGCCGGGTGAAGCCGTATGCGGCCAGTGCCTGGGCGGCAGCGGTCTTCCCGGAGCCGGGTCAGGCCGGCCAGGAGAACGGCGAGGGGCACGTGCTCGTCCCTTCCGCGTGGAGCCGCTCTGGTCGGCGCCAGGGCGATCACCTCTTGCCCGCGGTGACGGGCGAGCCGGCCCGGCCACCGCACGACGCTGTCCTCGGTGGTGACCTGTTCGTGAACGAACCGCAGATGCGGCTGGCCGCCGAGCAGAGCGGCGGCACCGTGCAGGACCTCGCCCGCGGTCAGGATCACCACCGCGTCGGCGCCGAACGCGAGGCGCCGACCGGGCTGCTGGCCCGCTGCGTCAGAGTCCTGGAGGAACAGCGCCCGGGAGGTTCATGACCCGCTCCGGCGTCGGTTCCGTCACCCATCCCGCCACCAGCACCAGCCGGGACTCGCGGTCGACGGCGAGGAAGCCGAAGGGGCGGTCGAGGACGGCGCGGACGACCGTGGACTCGTAGCGGGGCTGTGGCGGCGCGCTGCCGTACACCTCCGCGACCGCCGTCACCGCCGCCGCGCGGAAGCCCAGCGGGCCGAACTGGGCCAGCGCCGACTGGCGGGCCTGGCCGAGGGCGAGCGGGTGGGGGCTGATGCCGGGGAAGTGGCCGTGGCGGGTGTCCGACGCCGTCGTCAGGCCGAACAGCGGGGCCAGGGACAGCAGATCGTGATCGGCGCGTACTTCGTACGCCACGGTCCGTACGTCCAGTGAGGGTGGTTCGGGCCTGACGGTCGGCTGCTGTTCCACGTACAGGCCCGGGCCCACGTGTCCGTGCGGCAGCGTGCCGCCCGGAGTGAGCGGCAGGGCCCGCTCCACGATCTCCACCCCGGCCGTGAGCACCTGACCCGGCGTCATCCGCTCCTCGCCGAGTATCAGGTGGACGTCGATGCCGTTGTCGCCGGGCACCGTCAGCGCCGTCACGAAGCCGTCCGGCGTGCCCGCCACGCCCACCCGGTCCGGGCGTGGGCCGCGCCGGTGCAGTCCGCGCAGGGTACGGCCCTGCCAGGGGCCCGTGTCCGGCCGGAGCGGCTGTTCGTCGAAGGGCTGGCGCCAGGTCGTACGCAGCGCGAGCGCGCTCGCCAGCACCATCCGCGCCTCCCGGGTCAGGGTCACCGGCATGCGCTCGACCAGCCCGCCGGTCCGCTCGGACGCCCACCTGTCCAGCCGCTCCTGCGCGGTGACCAGGTCGTCGCCGAACACCCCGTACGTCCCCGCCGGGAGTCCGGCGCGCCACTCCTCGCGCGGCGTCAGGCCCTGGTGCGTCCACAGGCCGAGCGCCGCGTCCAGGCCGGTGACCGAGGCGAGTGCGGCCAGCAACTCCCGTGCCGCGCCCGCCGCCCGGTCGGCCGGCGCCCCCAGCGCCTCGGCCAGTTCCGCGCGCGCGGGGCCCGCCGCGCCGTCGGCGAGGAACGCGAGCAGGGGCCAGACGCCCGCCGCCGAGAACACCGTGCCGTCCTGCGCGGCCGACGCCCATCGCCGGGTGAGTGCGTTCACCGCCCGGACGGCCCCCGCGTCCGCCCGACTCCCCGTCAGGGTCGTTCCTGCCGTGGTCATTGCCGCCCCCGTTCTGTGACTGTTCCGGCCCGGAAGCACCGTATCGGTACCGGCGTCCGGGTCCCGCGCCCCGGTGGAGGCGACGAGCGGGCCGGGCGGAGGTGTGAGCGCGCCTATACGGGGGAGAAAGTGCCTGGGTAAAGCCCTCCCCCGCCTCATGTCATCACATCGAGTGATTCTCTGGCCTTTGCTTGCACGGCACAACCCACGGTTGCCACGCTGTTGCTGTCTGTACAACCTGATGGGAGCGGCCAGTGACTTTCGGTGAGCAGCCGGCGTACCTGCGCGTCGCGGGTGATCTCCGCAAGAAGATCGTCGACGGTTCGCTGCCGCCCCACACCCGTCTCCCCTCCCAGGCCCGCATCCGCGAGGAGTACGGCGTCTCGGACACGGTCGCGCTGGAGGCCCGCAAGGTGCTGATGGCCGAGGGGCTGGTCGAGGGCCGCTCCGGCTCGGGGACGTATGTGCGCGAGCGGCCGGTGCCGCGCCGGGTGGCCCGCTCCGGATACCGTCCGACGGGCGGTGCCACGCCCTTCCGGCAGGAGCAGGCCGACGCCTCCGTGCGTGGCACCTGGGAGTCCAGCAGCGAGCAGGCGCAGGCCGGGGCCGCCATCGCCGAGCGGCTCGCGATCCAGGCCGGGGACCGGGTGATGCGCACCAAGTACCTGTTCCGGGACGCCGGGGAGCCCATGATGCTCTCCACCTCCTGGGAGCCCCTCGTCCTCACCGGCCGCACCCCGGTGATGCTGCCCGAGGAGGGGCCGCTCGGCGGGATGGGCGTGGCCGAGCGCATGCGGGCCATCGACGTCATCGTGGACAACGTCACCGAGGAGGTCGGGGCCCGCCCCGGCCTCGCCGAGGAGCTGCACGTGCTCGGCGGTGTCCCCGGTCATGTGGTCCTCGTCGTCCAGCGCACGTACTACGCCTCCGGCCGCCCCGTGGAGACCGCCGACGTGGTGATCCCGGCGGACCGGTACCGGGTGGCGTACCACCTGCCGGTGAAGTGACCGGCGAGGCCGTTCACGTTCAATGGTTGCCGGTGAGCGGAGGTGCGTGGCCGTCGGTGAGCGGGTGCGTGCGCCCCTCTGAGTGAGGTAGCGCACACCCTCGGCGCTCCGTGTGCAGGACTTCCCGGTCGCGCGCCCGCCTCCCGGCCTTGGCGTGCCGCCGCGATCCGGCCGTTTTCCCAGGTGGTCACCGGTCACTCGGATATGCCTGCGCCGCACGGCGGTGGCGCTCACGACGGCGCATTGGTACGCGTGCGCCCCCGGTGTTCTGGCTGGTTGCGTACCTCTTTGTGAAAAGGCGTATTCGCTGAGTAAAGGTTGGGCGTACGCTCGGGCATATGCGGATTGCGGTTTCCTTAGGCGGGGCCCGGCGGGGGGCCGAGGCGGGACGGGGGTACCCCTGCACGAGCGCCGCCGAGACTGGGGGAGGGTGCGGCCATGCGACAAGTGCCGGGGGCGGTGGGAGCCGTGAATGAAGGGACGGTCTCCCTGCCCTGGATCGTGATACGGCAGGACGACAGCGGCAATCGCTACCGCGTGGGCCGGTACGCGACCCGGGCCGAGGCCCAGAAGATCGCCGACAGCCTCGACGACCGGGGTCACAAACAGGTCTACTGGGTCGAGCGCATCGGCCAGAACGGGGACGGCGCGAGCAACTGACCCTCGGTGGCCTCCCGTAGGCTCCGCTGCATGACGCCCAGCACGCCCAAGACACCCCGCGCGGACCGGATCGTGGTGGTGGGAGCCGCCCTGTTCGACGGCGGCCGGCTGCTCGCGGCGCGCCGCAGCGCGCCCGCCGATCTGGCCGGACGCTGGGAGCTGCCCGGCGGCAAGGTCGAGCCGGGCGAGAGTCCCGAGGACGCCCTGGCGCGCGAGTTGCGCGAGGAACTCGGCGTCGACGCCGAGCCGGTCGAGCGCGTGCCGGGGGAGTGGCCGCTCAGGGCGCCGTACGTCCTGCGGGTGTGGACCGCCCGCCTGCGCCCCGGCTCACCCGCGCCCCGGCCCCTCCAGGACCACGACGCGCTGCGCTGGCTGACGCCGGACGAGATCTGGGACGTCGCCTGGCTGGACCAGGACGTCCCGGCGGTCCGGGAGGTGGCTGCCCGATCGGGCGCGGGACTCCATGGACACACAGCTGCTTCGCGGGGCGCGGGCAACCCGCAAGGACCCGCAGCCGCACGGCAACCACGCCACCCGGGCTCCTAGGGGGACGGCTCCCCGCGCGGAGCGCCGCGTACGCCGTTCGTGCCACTGTGCGCCCCGTCGCACGGTACTGCCCACTGGATATCGGGTATGTGCCCATTAACCCCACGAAATCGGACATGGGTGAAGCTCGCTGGCCTGGGAAGTGATCGGCGTGATCGACACCGATGGTGACTGCGCCGAGTGGACTTTTCCCGCCGAGCCGGGAGCCGTACGCGCCGCGCGTGCCGCCGTCCGCGGCCAGTTGCACGGCTGGAATCTCGACTGCGTCGCCGACTTGACCGCGCTGCTGGTCAGTGAGCTGGTCACCAACTCGTTGCGGCACGCCACCGGCCCCATCGGCGTACGGCTCGTGCGTCCTGCCGGACTCGACGGGGCCCGGACGCTGCTGGTGGAGGTCTCCGACCCGCTCCCGGACCCGCCGCGCGAGCGCGTCGCCCGCCCCGAGGACGAGGGCGGGCGCGGCCTGCAACTGGTGGCCGGTTCCTCGCGCCGCTGGGGCACCCGGCCCGGCGCGAGCGGAAAGACCGTCTGGTTCGAACTCGCGTTGCCGCGGTGACGTGCCGGCGGGTCAGTAGTGATGAACGGGCGGGAGCGGAGCGACGCATCGGCGGGACCGGGGTGATGGGGGAGCACACGAGGGGCACAGGGGTGTACGGACGGCGACGCACGTCCCGCGTGCGCCCCGGGCACACGACCCGTCACCGACTACGTGATTCGAGGGCGTGCTCCCTGGTTAGAAGAGTGGAAGTGTTGTCACGGACTGGTCCGAAAAGCACCTGGACCATGCTGTGATCGTGAACACCGTGTTGTGCGGCGCCGTAGTGCTGGATACTGCGGGCAGCCGCCCCCGGTGACCGGTGCCGGGCGCGGTGAGCTGGAGGGGACGGTTCGCGTGAGCGAGATACCAGCGAAGGCCACGGAGTCCGAGGACCCGTCGGACGGCGCGAGGAACCAGGCCGCGGTGGCTGCCGTACACGGCGACGCGCGGCGCGAAGCGGTACCCGGCGACGCCATGTGGCAGAGCAGCCCGCCCGGTTCGATCTACGACTACATCCGGGTCGCGTCCTTCTCCATCGGCCCCGGCGGACTGGTCGACCAGTGGAGCCTGCGCGCCGAGCAGCTCTTCGGCATCCCCGCCCGACGCGCCGTCGGCATGGACCCCATAGAGGCCTTCGTCGATCCCGACCTGCGCGAGCACGGCCAGCGCAAGATGGCCGAGATCCTCGACGGGCGGGAGTGGACCGGGGTCGTGCCCTTCCGGATGCCGGACGCGCCCGACGGCGCGCGCGGCGAGGAGGGGCTGGCCGAGGTCTACGTCATGCCCACCCGGACCGCCGAGGGCGAGAAGGCCGCCGTGTGCATCGTCGTCGACGTCCGCACGCTGCGCAGCATCGAGACCGACCTCGCCGCATCCCAGGCGATTTTCGGCCAGTCTCCCTTCGGGTTCCTGCTGATCGACACCGATCTGAGGGTCCGTCGGGCCAACGAGCGATTCGCCTCCATCTTCGGTGGTTCCCCGGACGACCACCGCGGCAAGGGCGTGCACGACTATCTGCCGCGCGGCGAGGCGGAGCGCGTTTCGGCCACCCTGCGCCGGGTGCTGGAGAGCGGCCAGTCCATCACCGACATGCATGTCACCGGGCACGTGCCGAACTCGGCGGAGCGCCGGCACTGGTCGGTCAACCTCTACCGGGTGCACGGCGGCAGCGGCCGGCCCATAGGCATCGCCTGGCTCGGCACCGACATCACCGCCCGCCGGGCCGCCGCCCGCGAGGCCGCCGCGGCCCGGCGCAACCTCGCCCTGCTCAACGAGGCTGGAGCCCGCATAGGGAATTCGCTGGACCTGGAGACCACCGCGCGCGAACTCCTCGACGTCGTCGTCCCCGGCTTCTGCGACCTCGCCACCGTCGACCTCTACCAGGGGCTGCTGACCGGCGACGAGACCCCGCCCGGCCGGGCCGACGGCAGCGCGGAACTGCGCCGCGTCGCCTACGCCAGCGCCGTCTCCGGCGCGCCTCTCGGGATCACCGGCAAGCGGGTCGCGGTCGGCGCCGTCCACCACTTCCCGTTCGCCTCGCCGTGCGCCGACGCCCTGCGCACCGCCCGGCCGCAGCACGTGCCCGCCGAGGACGGCGGCCTCGTGCAGTCCACGCTGGCCGTGCCGATGGTGGCCCACGACACCGTCGTAGGCCTCGCACAGTTCGCCCGGACGAAGGGCAGCGAGCCGTTCGGCGACCGCGACCGGGACCTGGCGGTGGAGCTGGCGGCGCGCGCCGCGGTCTGCATCGACAACGCGCGGCTGTACCGCAGGGAGCACGAACGGGCGCTGATCCTGCAACGGTCCCTGCTCCCGCCCGGCGACCCCGAGGCCTCCGGGCTGGACATCGCCTGCCGCTATCTGCCCGGCAACGCGGCGACCGAGGTGGGCGGCGACTGGTTCGACGTGATCGAACTGCCCGGCCACCGTACGGCGTTGGTGGTCGGCGACGTGATGGGACGCGGCCTGCGCGCGGCCGTGGCCATGGGCGAACTCCGCACGGCGGTACGGACCCTGGCGCTGCTGGATCTCGAACCGGCCGAGGTGCTCTCGGCGCTGGACGAGATCGCGCGGGGCCTCGGCACACCGGGGGGCGTCCAGCAGGCCGGCCGCACGGCCCGCCAGCCGCGCGACGTCGACCTGTCCGAGGTGTACCTCGCGACCTGCGTGTACGTGGTGTACGACTCGGTCACCAGACGCTGTACGTTCGCCAACGCCGGCCATCTGCCGCCGGTGCTGGTCGAGCCCGGCGAGAGCGCGCTCATGCTGGACGTGCCGCCCGGCATGCCGCTGGGCGTGGGCGGCGAGCCGTTCGAGGAGGTCGAGGTCGAACTCCCGGAGGGCGCCCTCCTCGCCCTGTACACGGACGGCCTGGTCGAGTCCCGCCACCACCCGCTGGACGAAGGACTCCAGGCGTTCGTCGGCGCGCTCAGCGACCCCGCCCCGCAGCTGGAGGACGTCTGCGACCACGTCCTCAACACCCTCGACACCCACCATGGCGAGGACGACATCGCGCTGCTGATGGCGCGGGTGCAGGGGCTGCCGGCCGAGTCGGTCGGCGACTGGACGCTGCCGCGCGAGCCGAAGAGCGTGGGCCGGGCGCGGGAGTTCGCCCGGGGCCAGCTGCAGAGCTGGGACCTGGAGGCACTGGTCGACACGACGGAACTGCTCGTCAGCGAGCTGGTCACCAACGCGCTGCGGTACGGCGAGGGGGAGATAAGGCTGCGGCTGCTGCTGGACCGGACCCTGGTGTGCGAGGTCTGGGACTCGGGGCTGGTGCAGCCCCGGCGCCGGCGGGCCCGAGACACGGACGAGGGCGGCCGGGGGCTGCAGCTGGTGGGGCTGCTCAGCGCGGCCTGGGGTTCCCGCCGGACCCCGCGGGGCAAGACGGTGTGGTTCGAACTGCCGCTGCCCGGCGCCGAAACGGGCCTGACCGACCCGGCGGAGGCCCTGCTGAGCCTCTTCTGACCGCCGCCCGCCGACGCGCCGCCCGCCGACTCCCCGCCCACCGGGTTCGCTGGTTCTCCCCCGCCGGGCCCCGGCCACCGGCTCTCGCCCGTCGGTTCCCGCGCACGGACTCGACTCGGTCGGCCGAGGCGGGTCGGGGGGCGATTCCGGTTCGCCGTCACGGTGGCGGCAGACGGCGGCGGCCCCTCGTCTCCGGGCCCCCGTAGCAGGCCGGCGGGCCCGCGTCCTCGTCCTCCGCGAGCAGGAGACCGCCCAGGACCGCGCCCGGCACACCGGGGGCGGCCGTGGCGGCGGTGTACGGGGTGCCGTGGGAGCGGACGTCCTGTTCGGCCCGGTCCCGGGATTCCCGGGCCGCCCGGTCGGCCTCCGCGGCGTCTCCCGCGGACAGGTCGCGCACCGCCTCCGCCAGGCGTACCCGGGCCTCCGGGCCCACCGCGCCCCGGTGCACCCCGATGAACTCCTCCGCCCCGGCCACCGAGCTGCGCGCCACCAGCAGTGCCGCCGCGGACAGCACGCCCGCGTGGCCGTTCTCCAGACGTTCCACCGCCCGCGTCATCCGGCACAGGGCGTCCAGCGGGTCGTACGGGCCCGACGTCCTCTCGTCGCGCACGGTGGCCAGCACGGTGTCCGCGTGCGTGAGCCGGGCGTGCAGGTCGCCGTACGGCAGGGGCTTGCTCCCGCCCCCGCGCCGGGCCGCCGCCAGCTCCGCCTCCGCGCCGGTCAGCGCGGCCGGCAGCAGACCGGCCGCCGCCCGCAGCTGCGAGGCCAGCCGGTCCACCCCGGATATCAGTACCCCGGCCTGCGCCACCGCGCCCTCGGCGGCGCGCAGTTGCCGGGCGGCCAGGTCGCCGTCGTCGCGGTCGGCGGCCTGCCGGGCCTCGTTGAGCCGTGCGGTGGCGAACACGAGCCGGTCCTTGGCCTGTTCGACGTACCCGGTGACCGGTTCGACGGCGGACCGTGCGTAGCGCTCGTGCAGCGCGGCGAGCGTCTCCTGCGCGGTCACCGTCCGCCCCGCCAGCTCCCGGAAGCGGCTCTCGGCCGCCTCCAGCGCCTCGCCCAGCCCCGGCCCCTCCAGCCCCCGCAGCAGGTCCAGCGCTGCCGCCTCGGAGTCCAGCCGGCGCCCGGCCTCCGCGCACCGGCCGATCACCCCGACCAGCGCCTGCCGCCGGGCCGCCGAATCCCGCGGCACCCCCTGCTCGTAACGCCGCCAGATCGCGCACGCGGCCGACAGCTCGGTCTCGGCGGCCCGCAGGGCGTGGGCGAAGACCTCGATGTCCGGCCGTGCGAACCGCTGCCGGACGAAGGAGAGTTCCTCCCGGCTCGTACGGACACAGTCGTCGGCCGTCACCAGCGCGGTGCGGGCCTGGCGGTCGAAGTCCGCCGCGGTGGGCGCGGGCGGGGCCGCCGGGACGACCCCCGGAGTCGTGCGGGTACGGGCGCGGCGGGTACGGCGCAGCCAGCCGTAACCGGCCAGCGCCACGGCCGCGCCCCCGGCGACGAGGGGCAGCACGAGGTCGGCCGTGGACGTACCGTCCTGCTGGGGCGCGGCGGCGCTCGCGACCGTCCCGTCGGCCGTCGCGGGAACCGGATCTTGTGTCGTCACCGTCATCACCGGCAACACCAGCCACCCGACCCCGGCCGCGGCCCCCAGCACGGCGTGCGCCAGCCGCACCCGTATGTGCGCCGTGGCGCGCCGGGGCCGGCCCCGGATCAAGGAGGACGTCACATTTCGGAGCGTATGGGCAGGTAGGCGCGTTCGCGAGCGGGACGGATACGGGCGGGGGACAAGGGAAGAGGGGGCCGGAAATGGACAACGGGAGCGGGCGGCGGGACCGCGAGAGGGGCCGGATTCCCTCCGGGGCGGCCGACGGCAGCCGGAAGAAGAGGCTCCGCCGGCGCGTCCTGCGCTGCGCCCTCGCCGGCCTCGCCCTCGTGCTCGTCCCCCTCCTCACCGCCGAGACGGCCCTGCGCGTCGACTACACCGGCACCCCGGCGCCCGGCACGACCACCCGCGGCCAGGACGCCCTCTGGCTGGGCCACGCCTGGGTCGACGGCCGTAAGAACGACGCCGACGTGCGCGCACTCGCCCGCCGGCTGAAGGACACCGGCATCCGCGACCTGTACGTCCACTCCGGCCCGCTGGAGCATGACGGCACACTGCCCGACTCGGCGTACCCGAAGGCCCGCCTGCTGGTCTCGGCCGTGCACCGGGAGCTGCCCGGGGTCCGGGTGCAGGCCTGGCTCGGCGACCAGCTGGCCACCGAGAGTCCCGACGGGCTGCACCTGGAGCGCGCCGCCACCCGCGCCGCGGTCCTGGCCTCCGCCCGCCGCGTCCTCGCCGCCGGGTACGACGGGGTGCATGTCGACCTGGAGCCGCTGCACTCCGGTGACCGCGACTACCTCTCCCTCCTGGACGGCCTGCGCACCCTCACCCACGCCCGGCACGCGCTGCTGTCCGTCGCCGCCCACCAGATCGACCCGCTGCCCGCGTTCCACTCCCTCTGGGGCACGACCACCGGTCACCCCAAGTGGTGGTCGCAGGCCTACTTCGGGCAGGTGGCGCGGCGCGTGGACCAGATCGCCGTGATGTCGTACGACACCATGCAGCCGGTGCAGAGCCTGTACGGCGGCTACGTGGCCCAGCAGACGAGCCTCGCCCTGGAGGTCACCCCGGACACCACCGACCTGCTCATGGGCCTGCCCTTCTACCACGAGAACCGCTTCGGCCACCGGGCCCGCGCGGAGACCGTCCCGGCCGCCGTGCGCGGGGTCCGGCTCGGCCTGTCCCGCACCGACGCCGACCGGGTCCGCTTCGGCGTCGCGCTGTACGTGGACTTCGCGGCGACCGAGGCCGACTGGCGCGCCTACCGGGAAAACTGGGTTCGCTGAGCTCCTCCTGTGCGCGAGAGTGGGGCCGGTGACCGAGACCCGACAGCCCCGGACCCTCGCCGACCTCGCGCCCCTCGCCCGCGCCGCCCTCGGCCCGCACCGCACGCTCAGCGCCGTCACCCGGCTGCGCGGCGGCTCCAAGAAGGGCGTCTACCGGCTCCGCCTCGACGACGGCGAAACGGCGATCGCCTACGTCTGGGCACCGGACGAGGACTACTGGGGCCCTACCGGTGCCGATCCCCGCGACCCCTTCTCGCACGCCTCCGGGCTCGACCTGTTCACGGCCGCCCACGACCGTCTCACCGCCGCCGGCGTCCGCACCCCGCGTCTGCTCCACGCGGACCCCGTGGCGGGCGCGGCCGTGGTCGAGGACCTGGGCGGCGGTGGCAGCCTGGAGGAGGCGCTGCGCCGCGACCCGGACGCCGCCCGCCCGGCACTGCACCGGCTCGCCGATGCCCTGCGCACGCTGCACGGCACCCGCTCCGCCGCCCACGGCAAGGTGGCCGTGATCGACAACGGCGGTACGGCACACGGGGATTCCTGCGCCCGGCTGGTCACCGGCCGCGCCCTGGCCGACATCGCCGAGACCGCCGTACGCGAGCCGCGGGCCGCCGCCGCCCGGGAGCGGCTGGAGGACGCCGTGCACGCCCTGGCCGCGGAGGTCCGCCCGCGCGCCGACCACGTCCTCGTGCACGGCGAACTCGGCCCGGACCACGTCCTGTTGGACGAGCACGCAAACCCCGCCCTGATCGACATCGAAGGGCTGATGTACTTCGACGCCGAGTGGGAGCACGTCTTCCTGCGGCTGCGCTTCGGGCCGCACTACGACGTCCTGCGCGCCGACGGCCTGGACGAGGGCCGGCTGCGGCTGTACCGGCTGGCGCTGCACCTCAACCTCGTCGCCGGCCCGCTGCGGCTGCTCGACGGGGACTTCCCCTTTGCCGAATCCATGCGCGGTATTGCCGAGCACAATCTGGCACGCGCCCTTGACCTGGTGAAACGCTGAGAGTCGGCGGGCTGCGCCTGCGGGTGCCGGCCGAGCGGCCCGGCCGCGGTGCTACGACGACGACCTCCTCCTGATCTTCGAGCCCAGCCACACCAGCGGGTCGTACCTGCGGTCGACCACGCGCTCCTTCATCGGGATCAGGGCGTTGTCCGTGATGTGGATGCCCTCGGGGCAGACCTCCGTGCAGCACTTGGTGATGTTGCAGTAGCCGAGGCCGTGCTCGTCCTGGGCGGTGTGCCCCCGGTCCAGGCCCGTCTCGGCGGCCCCGTCCAGCGGGTGCATGTCCAGCTCGGCGATCCGCATCAGAAAGCGCGGGCCCGCGAAGGCCGGCTTGTTCTCCTCGTGGTCGCGCACCACGTGGCAGGTGTTCTGGCACAGGAAGCACTCGATGCACTTGCGGAACTCCTGCGAGCGGTCCACGTCCTCCTGCGTCATCCGGTACTCGCCGGGGCCCACACCCGCGGGCGGCACGAACGCCGGGACCTCCCTGGCCTTCTGGTAGTTGAAGCCGACGTCCGTCACCAGGTCGCGGATCACCGGGAAGGTGCGCATCGGGGTCACGGTGATCGTCTCGTCGCGGGAGAACACCGACATGCGCGTCATGCACATCAGCCGGGGCCGGCCGTTGATCTCCGCCGAGCACGAACCGCACTTGCCCGCCTTGCAGTTCCAGCGCACGGCCAGATCGGGGGCCTGGGTGGCCTGGAGGCGGTGGATGATGTCGAGGACCACCTCGCCGTCGTTCACCTCGACGGTGAAGTCCCGAAGGCCACCGCCCTCGACGTCACCCCGCCACACCTTGAAGCGGGCCTCGTAGCTGCTCACTCGTACAGCTCCTCTTCGGCGAGGTACTTGACCAGCTCCTCCTTCTCGAAGAGGGCGAGCAGGTCCGGGCGGATGGGTTCGGTGGTCTCGCGGGTGAGGCGGATCTGCCCGCGGGCCGGGTCGGTGGCCGCGAGGCCGCCGGTGGGATCCGCGAGGGCGCACAGCAGGTTGGCGTTGCGCCACCGGCGGTCCATCGTGGGATGGTCCTCGCGGGTGTGGCCGCCGCGCGACTCGGTGCGCTCCAGCGCCGCGCGGGCCACGCACTCGCTGACCAGCAGCATGTTCCTGAGATCCAGGGCGAGATGCCAGCCCGGGTTGAACTGGCGGTGGCCCTCCACCCCGGCCCGGCGGGCGCGCAGGCGCAGCTCGGCGAGTTTCTCCAGGGCCTGCGCCATCTCGCCCTCGCGGCGGATGATGCCGACCAGGTCGTTCATGGTCTGCTGGAGTTCCTGGTGCAGGGTGTACGGGTTCTCCGGCGGGCCCGCCTCGCCCGCCCGGTCCGCCTCCGCCTCGGCCTCGGCCGAGAAGGGCCGCAGTGCCTCGGCCGCCGCCATGTCCACCTGGGTCTCGTCCACGGGCGGGCGGGCGTCCGCGAGGCCCGCCGCGTACTCCGCCGCGTGCCAGCCCGCCCGGCGCCCGAACACCAGCAGGTCGGACAGCGAGTTGCCGCCGAGCCGGTTGGAGCCGTGCATGCCGCCCGCGACCTCACCGGCCGCGAACAGGCCCGGCACCCCGCGCGCGCCCTCCGTGTCGGAGTCGACGGCGATGCCGCCCATCACGTAGTGACAGGTCGGCCCGACCTCCATCGGCTCCGCCGTGATGTCGACGTCCGCCAGCTCCTTGAACTGGTGGTACATGGAAGGCAGTCGGCGGCGGATGACCTCCGCCGGCATGCGCGTCGAGACGTCCAGGAAGACCCCGCCGTGCGGGGAGCCGCGGCCCGCCTTCACCTCGGAGTTGATCGCGCGGGCGACCTCGTCACGGGGGAGCAGCTCGGGCGGGCGCCGGTTGCGCTCCTGGTCCTCGTACCAGCGGTCGCCCTCCTCCTCCGACTCGGCGTACTTCTCCTTGAAGACGTCGGGGACGTAGTCGAACATGAACCGCCTGCCCTCGGAGTTCCTGAGCACCCCGCCGTCACCGCGCACCGACTCGGTCACCAGCAGGCCCTTGACCGACGGCGGCCAGATCATGCCCGTCGGATGGAACTGCACGAACTCCATGTTCAGCAGCGAGCCGCCCGCGAGCAGCGCCAGCGCGTGCCCGTCGCCGGTGTACTCCCACGAGTTCGACGTCACCTTGAAGGACTTGCCGATGCCGCCGGTCGCGATGACGACGGCGGGCGCTTCGAGGACGAAGAAACGGCCGAACTCACGGTCGTAGGCGAAGACCCCGCTGACCCGCGAACCGTCTTTCAGAATCCTCGTGACCGTGCACTCCTGGTAGACCTTGAGCCGGGACTCGTAGTCGCCGGTCTCGCGGTGGTCCTCCTGCTGGAGGGCGACGATCTTCTGCTGGAGCGTGCGGATCAGCTCCAGGCCCGTACGGTCGCCGACGTGGGCGAGGCGCGGGTACTCGTGGCCGCCGAAGTTGCGCTGCGAGATCTTCCCGTCCTTCGTGCGGTCGAACAGCGCGCCCCAGGTCTCCAGTTCCCATACCCGGTCCGGGGCCTCCCGCGCGTGCAGCTCGGCCATCCGCCACTGGTTCAGGAACTTGCCGCCGCGCATCGTGTCGCGGAAGTGGACCTGCCAGGTGTCGTGTTCGTTGACGTTGGCCATCGCCGCCGCAATGCCGCCCTCGGCCATCACCGTGTGCGCCTTGCCGAACAGCGACTTGCAGATCACCGCCGTACGGGCGCCCCGCTCGCGCGCCTCGATCGCGGCCCGCAGCCCGGCGCCGCCGGCACCGACCACGACGACGTCCCACTCCTGCCGGTCCACCACGGACATCAGTCGGCTCCACCTGTTTTCTAGAGGATCTGTTCCTGGAGGGTCTGTTCCTAGAAGAAGCGCGGGTCGGCGAAGACCCCGGACGCGACGAGATACACGTAGAAGTCGGCGAGCCACACGCTGAACAGCGACGCCCACGCCAGCTGCATGTGCCGGGCGTTGAGCCGGCCCACGAACTGCCACGCCCGGTAGCGCACGGGGTGCTTGGAGAAGTGCTTGAGCTTGCCGCCCACGATGTGCCGGCACGAGTGGCAGGAGAGGGTGTACGCCCAGATCAGCACGATGTTGACCAGGAACACCAGGGTGCCGAGGCCCATGTGGCCCCACCGGTAGTGCGTGTCGCGGAAGGACAGCATGGTGTCGTAGGTCAGTACGCCGGCGACCAGCAGGGCGGCGTAGAAGAAGTACCGGTGGACGTTCTGGAGGATCAGCGGGAAGCGGGTCTCGCCGGTGTACTTCGCGTGCGGCTCGGCGACGGCGCAGGCGGGCGGGGACGCCCAGAAGCTGCGGTAGTAGGCCTTGCGGTAGTAGTAGCAGGTCAGCCGGAAGCCGAGCGGGAAGATCAGGATGATGATGGCGGGGGACAGGCCCCACCAGCTCCCGAAGAGGTCGGCGTTCGGACCGGCGTGCATGGTCCGGCAGTTCTGCGCCAGACAGGGCGAGTAGAACGGCGAGACGTACGGCGCCGCGTAGTAGTCCGCGCCCGCGAAGGCCCGCCACGTCGAGTAGACGACGAAGGCGAACAGACCGGCCGCGGTGACGGCGGGGGCCAGCCACCAGCGGTCGGTCCGCAGATGCGGGGCGGCGATCGCGGCGCGCGTACGGGCCCGTACGCCGCCGCTGTTCTGTTGGGGTTCCGTACCAGTGGCCAAGGGATGACTCCGGTCGGTTCAGGTCGGTTCAGGGGGCGTGGCGGTCGCGGGCCCCCAGTCCCTCGTCGTCCGTGTCGACCCACAGGGAGCGGTCGTACGGCGTGTCGGAGATGGTGACGAGGTCGGGCCGGCGGGGCGCGGTGCCGCTGTCGGCCGTGTCGCGCAGCAGCCCGAGGCTTTCGCGCAGATGGTCGGCGTCCATCCGGACCCGGCGCATCTCCAGGCCGTTGCTGCCGAGCTGGTGCTCCAGGCGCCCCAGCGAGCGGTTCAGCTCGTCGAGGGAGCGCTGGACCGAGGCGATGTCGTCGTGCACGGACATGGTGTGCCCTCACTTCCGCGGGTCCGGCGGGCCTTGGGCGGCAACGTTCATGCGCCTTGGAGTGTTGCGCGTCACACGTGCCGATGTGAAGGCATGTGCAGCGATTGGCGGAGGCGTACGGATGCATCAGCGGTGGTGTTGCGCCACACGGGTGAGGTCACCACCCGTCATCGCCGTGTCGCCCTCGGTTGCCGGATCCTTTCCTCTTCAGTGGGCCGCATAGATCTGATCAGCTCCATATACCGCCAAACGTGATCATAACGCCCGCGGCTTCCCGGAGGTAGCAGAAATGTCCAACGAGGGCTGGCGCCCCGAAGGGGCGCGGGGAACTGCGCGCTCGGCCACGACGGTGCCGCGGACGGCCGAGTGCGCTTCGCGGCACTTCATGCGCTCGGTCGCCTTCCTGGCGGCCGGCGCCCTCGTGCCGTTCCTCACGGGCTGCGGCGCCGACGTCGACGAGGCCGGCAAGCCGCTCGCCGGGCAGGACATCGCCCCGGCCGCCCGGGACCTGATCGCCGACGGCGGGACGCTGAAGTGGGCTGTCGACGCCGTCCCCGAGACCCTGAACACCTTCCAGGCCGACGCCGACGCCGGCACCACCCGGATCGCCCAGGCCGTCCTGCCCTCGATGTTCCGCCTCGACGCCCAGGGCCGGCCGGCGCCCAACCCCGCCTACCTGGAGTCGGCCAAGGTCATCGAGACCGAGCCGCGCCAGGTGGTGGAGTACAAGCTGAACCAGCAGGCCGTCTGGAGCGACGGCCGGGAGATCGGCGCCGCCGACTTCGTCGCCCAGTGGCGCGCCCTGTCCGGCAAGGACAGCTCCTACTGGACCGCCCGCAACGCCGGGTACGACCGCATCGAGAAGATCGAGCGCGGCGCCGGCGACCTCCAGGTCCGGGTCACCTTCTCGCGTCCGTACGCCGACTGGAAGTCGCTGTTCTCGCCGCTGTATCCGAAGCAGGTCATGGGCAGCCCGGACGCCTTCAACGACGGCGCCCGGCGAAAGCTCCAGATCACCGCCGGACCCTTCAGGGTCGACAAGGTCGACACCGCCGCGAAGGACGTCGTCCTCACCCGTAATCCGCGCTGGTGGGGCAGGCCGGCCAAGCTGTCCCAGATCGAGCTGCACGCCGTACCCCGCGACAAGCGGGCCGCCGCGCTCGCCGACGGCAGCCTGGACGCCGCCGACGTCGACCCCGCCGAGGCCCAGCTGATCGGGCTCGCCGCCCAGGGCGCCGGAAGCCCGCTCCAGGGCTCCGGCAGGACCTCCGTGAAGAAGCTGCGCTCCTGGGCGCGGGCGCACGGTTTCGGCCCCGACAAGGTCAGGGCCGACGAGCAGGAACTGCGCAAGGACGTCGGCGCGTACCTGAACGAGCAGCAGGCGCTGCGCGGCTTCGACGTCCGCAAGTCGCTGGAGCCCGCCTACACCCAGCTCGCGCTCAACGGCTCCGAGGGCCCCCTCGCCGACGAGCGGGTCCGCCGGGCGGTCGCCCGCGCCCTGGACCGCAAGGAACTGGCCAAACTGGTCCTCACCCCGCTGGGCCTGCCCGCCGTCCCGGTCGGCAGCCATCTCGCGCTGTCCGGGCAGAGCGACTACGCCGACAGCAGCGGCGCCCTCGGGCAGGCGGACACCAAGGAGGCGGCGGCGCTGCTCGCCGACGCCGGCTGGGTGGCGGGCGGCCCGGTCAAGGAGCAGAAGAAGGGCAAGAAGGCGGCCGGTCCCGAGAGCGACAAGAGCGCCAAGGAGAAGCCGTCGGACGGCGGCAAGGACGGGCAGTACATCGTCGGCGAGGACAACAAGAGCGGCGACGGCGGCGACCGGCACCTCGCGCAGGAGGGCAGGCAGGGGGGAGTGCCCGGCGCGTACGCCCCCAAGGGCACGGCCGCCCCGGCCGGCGTCCCGGCCGGGCCGCTCGCCAAGGACGGCAAGGCGCTGGCGCTGCGCTTCGTGCTTCCCTCCGGGCCCGGCTCCGAGACGTTGCACACGGTCGCCGAGCGGATCTCCGCGATGCTGGACCGGGTCGGCATCCGCACGACGATCAGCAAGGTCCCGGACGAGAGCTACTTCAAGGACCACATCGCCTCCGGCGACTACGACCTCGCCCTGTACTCGTGGCCGTCCTCCGCGTTCCCGGCGACGGACGCCCGGCCGATCTACGCCAAGCCGGTGCCGGCCGCCGACGGCTCGGTGAACGTCGAGCAGAACTACACGCGGGTCGGCACGGACCAGGTGGACCAGCTCTTCGACCAGGCCGCGGCGACCCTGGACGAGGACGAGGCGCGGAACCTGATCAGGAAGGCCGACTCCAGGATCTGGGCCGCTGCCGGATCGATTCCGCTGTACCAGCGGCCGCAGTTGGTGGGGACGAGGAAGAACCTCGTCAACGCCGGGGCGTTCGGATTCCAGACGCCCGTCTACGAGGACATGGGGTATCTGAAGAAGGGCGCGAAGATCTCCCCCAGCCCCACGAAGTGACGGCCGCCCGGCCTGCGCGGTGATGATCACACGGCCCTGAGGAGGCCGACCGTCCCGGGGCCACGTACCATGGGGTGAGGCCGTGGCGTGTGAAGCCCGGCAGGGCCCGCGTCACAGGACGTACGCGACGGCCTTCCTCACACTCCGGGAGTACGCCTTCATGGCCACGCGCCACGACATCCGCAACGTCGCCATCGTCGCCCACGTCGACCACGGCAAGACCACCATCGTCGACGGCATGCTGAAGCAGGCCGGCGCGTTCGCCGCCCACCAGCTCGACCAGGTCGACGACCGAGTCATGGACTCGAACGACCTGGAGCGTGAGAAGGGCATCACGATCCTCGCCAAGAACACGGCGGTGAAGTACCACCCCAAGGACGGGGGGGAGCCCATCACCATCAACATCATCGACACCCCCGGCCACGCCGACTTCGGCGGCGAGGTCGAGCGCGGTCTGTCGATGGTCGACGGTGTCGTGCTGCTCGTGGACGCCTCCGAGGGCCCGCTGCCGCAGACCCGCTTCGTGCTGCGCAAGGCGCTCCAGCAGCGCCTGCCCGTCATCCTGTGCATCAACAAGACGGACCGCCCGGACTCCCGGATCGACGAGGTCGTCAACGAGACCTACGACCTGTTCCTGGACCTGGACGCGGACGAGGACCAGATCGAGTTCCCGATCGTCTACGCCTGCGGCCGTGACGGCGTCGCCTCGCTGACCAAGCCGGCCGACGGCACGGTCCCGGCCGACAGCGACAGCCTGGAGCCGTTCTTCTCCACGATCCTGGAGCACATCCCGGCCCCGACCTACGACGAGGCCGCCCCGCTCCAGGCCCACGTCACCAACCTCGACGCCGACAATTTCCTCGGCCGTATCGCGCTGCTCCGCGTCGAGCAGGGCGAGCTGCGCAAGGGCCAGACGGTCGCCTGGATCAAGCGCGACGGCTCCGTCAGCAACGTGCGCATCTCCGAGCTGATGATGACCGAGGCGCTCACCCGCAAGCCCGCCGAGATGGCCGGCCCGGGTGACATCTGCGCGGTGGCCGGTATCCCGGACATCATGATCGGCGAGACCCTGGCCGACACCGAGAACCCCATCCCGCTGCCGCTGATCACGGTCGACGAGCCCGCGATCTCCATGGTCATCGGTACGAACACCTCGCCGCTGGTCGGCCGGGGCGGCACCGGCAAGGGCGCCGACGCGAAGTCGGCCGTGAAGGACCGCAAGGTCACCGCCCGCCAGGTCAAGGACCGCCTGGACCGCGAGCTGATCGGCAACGTCTCGCTGCGCGTCCTGGAGACCGAGCGTCCGGACGCCTGGGAGGTCCAGGGCCGTGGTGAGCTGGCGCTCGCCATCCTGGTCGAGCAGATGCGCCGCGAGGGCTTCGAGCTGACCATCGGCAAGCCCCAGGTCGTCACCAAGGAGGTCGACGGCAAGGTCTACGAGCCGGTCGAGCGCATGACGATCGACGTGCCCGAGGAGCACATGGGCGCGGTCACGCAGCTCATGGGTGTCCGCAAGGGCCGTATGGACAACATGTCGAACCACGGCTCCGGCTGGGTGCGCATGGAGTTCGTGGTGCCGTCCCGCGGTCTGATCGGTTTCCGGACCGAGTTCCTGACCCAGACCCGCGGCACGGGCATCGGCCACTCCATCCACGAGGGCCACGAGCCCTGGTTCGGCACGCT
This sequence comes from Streptomyces sp. NPDC025793, assembly GCF_055558375.1. Lineage (NCBI taxonomy): Bacteria > Bacillati > Actinomycetota > Actinomycetes > Kitasatosporales > Streptomycetaceae > Streptomyces > Streptomyces sp. NPDC025793. Next base: position 149,395 of record NZ_JBVHMR010000007.1, read on the forward strand.
CCAGACCCGTAACAACGGCTCGCTGGTCGCCGACCGCTCCGGCGCCGTCACCGCGTTCGCGATGACGAACCTCCAGGAGCGCGGCGTGCTGTTCACCGAGCCGGGCACCGAGGTGTACGAGGGCATGATCGTCGGTGAGAACTCCCGCTCCGACGACATGGACGTCAACATCACCAAGGAGAAGAAGCTCACCAACATGCGGTCCTCGACGGCCGACGTGGCCGAGTCGATCGTGCCGCCGCGCAAGCTGTCGCTGGAGCAGTCGCTGGAGTTCTGCCGTGACGACGAGTGCGTCGAGGTGACCCCGGAGGCCGTTCGCATCCGCAAGGTGAACCTGGACGCCCGCGAGCGCGCCCGCGCCGCGAGCCGCGCCAAGCACGGCTGATCCACCGGCAGTTGAGCCCGGGTGCCCCGAGGGTGGGGTACCCGGGCTCTTTGCTGCCCGTGACTGAATTGAGATCTGCAGGCAGTGGTCGGTGGTCGAGCCATGGCAGATAGTTAGCCGCGAAACCCCCTCCTGTTGGTGCATGCGTGGATCACTCACACCTTGAAACGGATAAACCGTGGCAAGTACTGTCGAGACAGAAGCCAGTGCCGTCAAGCTAGAGGGCCGGTCACCCGGCCGCCTGATGTGGATGCGCTTCAAGCGCGACCGCACGGGCGTCATCTCGGCCTACGTCGTGGGCTTCTTCTTCCTGACCGGCCTGCTCGCCCCGCTGATCTCCAAGGTGTACGGCAAGAATCCGTACACGGTGTACGCGGACGAGCGCCCGGACCTGTTCGACAGCGCCGGTGTGCCGGTCAAGCCCAACGGCGGTATCAGCGGCGACTTCTGGTTCGGACTCGAACCCGGCAACGGCTACGACGTCTTCACCAAGCTGATCTACGGCATCCGCACCTCGCTGACGATCTCGGTGGCCGTCACCCTCGCGGTCGTCGTCACCGCCATCCTGCTCGGGGTCACCGCCGGCTACCTCGGCGGCAGGACCGACTACCTCCTCGGCCGGGTCATCGACTTCCTGCTCGCCTTCCCGGCCCAGCTGTTCTTCATCGCCAGCATGCCGGTCGTCGTCTCCCTGTTCGTCAGCCCCCGCGACCAGACCCCCACCTACGTCCGGGTGATCGCGCTCATCCTCGTCCAGTGGTTCCTGGGCTGGATGGGCCTCGGCCGCATCCTGCGCGGCACCGCGCTCGCCCTGCGCGAACGGGAGTTCATCGAGGCGGCCAAGGTCAGCGGCGCCTCGCCGTGGCGGATCATCCGCAGGGAGATCCTGCCGAACATCGTGACCCCGCTGCTGGTGCAGGCGACCTATCTGCTGCCCAACTTCGTGACCGCCGAGGCCGGTCTGTCCTTCCTCGGCGTGGGCATCGTCGAACCGACGCCTGACTGGGGGCAGATGTTCTCCAAGGCGTCCACCCAACTGGTGATGGAGAACGACATCACCTACATGTTCTTCCCGGGCATCTCGATGATCATCTTCGTCGTCGCGTTCAACCTGCTCGGGGACTCGGTCAGAGACGCCTTCGATCCCAAGACCGCGCGCTGACCCCCGTACCGCAACTCCCGTACCGCAATCCGACGGAACGTCAGTTTCACAGATGGGTGGGATCTCGTGATGAGTAGGGGCGGACGCCACGCATACGGCGCACTCTCCGTGCTCGCGGCCGGAGCTCTCGTGCTCACCGGTTGCAGCAAGGGCGGCAGCGACACCGGTACGAACGACAAGAAGGACCGGCAGAACGCCAAGAGCCAGCAGGCGCCCATCAAGTTCGGGAACGCCGCCGACTCCACCGGGCCCGCGGCCCCGGTGCCCGGCGCCAAGTCCGGCGGGGCCATGGAGGTGCTCGCGCGCGACAGCTACGCCCACCTCGACCCGGCCCAGATCTACGTCCAGGACCAGATGGCGATGGCGCAACTGATCCACAGAGGTCTCACCGGCTACAAGGCGACCAGCGACGACGGCCACCAGCACGAGGTGGTCGGCGACCTCGCCACCGACTCCGGCACCACCACCGACGGCGGCAAGACCTGGAAGTACACGCTCAAGGACGGCATCAAGTTCGCGGACGGCACCCCGATCACCTCCACGGACGTCCGCCAGACCGTCGAGCGTCTCTTCGCGCCCTTCATCACCCAGGGCCCGAGCTACCTCCAGCAGTGGCTCGCGAACACCTCGGGCACCGGGTACCGCAAGCTGCTCCCCGACGGCCCGTACAAGGGCAAGCACCTGCCGGACAGCGTCCTGTCGACGCCCGACGCGAAGACCGTCGTCTTCCACTTCGCCAAGCCGCACCCGGACCTGCCGTACACCCTGGCGATGGCCGGCTACGCCGTCGTCTCCGCCAAGGGCGACACTCAGCAGAAGTACGACAAGAACCCGGTCACCACCGGCCCGTACAAGATCCAGTCGTTCCAGTCCGGCAAGTCGATGGTGCTGGTCAGGAACCCGAACTGGGACCCGAAGACGGACCCGATCCGGCACCAGTACGTGGACCGGTTCACCATCACCTTCAATCAGCAGTACGAGACCTCCACCAAGGCGCTGCTCGCCGACAGCGGGCCCGACCGGACCGGCGTCAGCTTCAGCAACCAGGTCGACGCGGGCAACCTCTCCAAGGTGCTGGGGGACCCGAAGCTCAAGTCCCGCACGGTCTCCGGCTACCAGCCGTACGTCGGCCAGATGAACATCAACATGAGCAAGCCCGAGATGAAGGACATCCGGGTCCGCGAGGCCATCGCCTACGCCCTGCCGATCTCTCCGTTCGTGCGGGCCTACGGCGGCAGCGACGCCATGGAGGTCGCGGGCGGCATCATCTCCCCGACCGTCTCCGGCTACGACCCCGCCTTCGACCCGTTCGGCAAGAAGAAGAACCCCGGCGGCGACCCGGCCAAGGCCAGGAAACTGCTCCAGGACGCCGGCAAGCTGGGCATGAAGCTGACCTTCGGCTACATCAACACCAACGAGGGCCAGCAGTACTCCACCGCCATGGCCGCGGGCCTGACCAAGGCCGGATTCAACGTGCAGCGCCAGGAGATCCCGTCCGAGACCTACTACGACCAGGTCTCCAAGCTGAACAACAACTACGACATCTTCCACAGCGCGTGGGGCGCCGACTGGCCGTCCGCCTCCACGGTGATCCCGCCCTCCTTCGACGGCCGGCAGATCGCCGACGGCGCGGCGAACTACTCGCAGGTCAACGACACGCACGTGAACAGCGAGATCGACCGCGTCAGCGCGATCACCGACCCGGTCAAGGCCGCGGCCGAGTGGGAGAAGCTCGACAAGTACCTGCTGACCAAGGTGGTCAACGTCGTCCCGACGGGCTACTACAAGCAGGTCCAGATCGCCGGTTCGGGCGTCGGCGGGTTCGTCTACGACGACGTGATCGGCGGCGTCGACCCGCGCCGACTCTTCATCAAGTAACCGTCCCCGTACGGCACTCGGCGCGCTCCCGGTCGGGGTGCGCGCCGGGTGCCGGCCCGGCCGCCGACGTCTGAGAGCTGCCCTGTCATGCTGCGCTTCCTCGTGCGCCGGATCATCGGCGCCGTCGTCATCCTGTTCCTGCTGAGCATCGTCGCGTTCCTGCTCTTCTTCGGGGTGCCCCGGGACCCGGCACTCCTGATGTGCGGCAAGACATGCAACCCGGACAGCATCGCGAACATCCACCATGTGCTCGGCCTCGACAAGCCCCTCACCGAGCAGTACTGGATCTTCCTGCACAACCTCGTCCTGGGCAGCGGCCAGTTCGCCCAGGGCCCGTGCCCCGCCCCCTGCTTCGGCTACTCGTACCACACCGACGAGCAGGTCTGGGGCACGCTGATGGACCGCCTGCCCACCACCGTCTCGCTCACCCTGGGCGCGGCCGCGTGCTTCCTGCTCGTCGGCCTCGGCACCGGACTGCTCGCCGCCTGGCGGCGCGGCACGCTGGTCGACAAGACGGCCACCGCCGGCGCCATGGTCGTCAGCTCGCTCCAGATCTACTTCCTCGGCCCGCTGGCCCTCGCGGTCCTCGTCTACCAGACGCACTGGTTCGACAAGCCGGCCTACACCCCGATCAGCCAGGACCCCGTCAGCTGGTTCAGCGGCCTGGTCATCCCCTGGGTGGTGCTGTCCACGATCTTCGCCGCGCAGTACACGCGTATGGCCCGCTCCTCGATGATCGAACAGCTCCAGGAGGAGCACGTCCGCACCGCCCGCGCCAAGGGCATGTCCCGGGCCTACGTCTTCTTCCGCTACGCCTGGCGCGGCTCGCTCATCCCGATCGTCACCATCTTCGGCATCGACCTCGGCTCGCTGTTCGGCGGCGCCATCATCACCGAGTACACCTTCGGCCTGCCGGGCCTCGGCAACCTCGCCGTGCAGGCCGTCAACTTCAGCGATCTGCCGCTGCTGCTCGGCGTGATGCTCTTCTCGGCCAGCATGATCCTGCTGTTCAACATCATCGTCGACGCCACGTACGCCTTCATCGACCCGCGCGTGCGGCTGTCCTGAGGCCGAAGGAGAAGCAGACGTCATGAGCAACCCTCTTCTCTCCGTACGGGACCTGCACGTCAGCTTCCGGACCGAGGACGGCGTCGTACGGGCCGTGGACGGGCTCTCCTTCGACCTGGAGCGGGGCAGGACGCTCGGCATCGTGGGGGAGTCCGGCTCGGGCAAGTCGGTGACCAACCTGACCGTCCTCGGGCTGCACAACCCCATGTTCACCACGATCGAGGGCGAAATCCTGCTCGACGGACGGGAGTTGACCACCGCGCGCGAGTCCGAGCTGGAGAAGCTGCGCGGCGACAAGGTCGCCATGATCTTCCAGGACCCGCTCACCGCCCTCTCCCCGTACTACACCGTCGGCCGGCAGATCGCCGAGCCGTACATGAAGCACAACGGCGCCTCCAAGAAGGCCGCCTGGGAACGGGCCGTGGAGATGCTCGGCAAGGTCGGCATCCCGAACCCGAAGGAGCGGGCGAAGGACTATCCCCACCAGTTCTCCGGCGGTATGCGCCAGCGCGCGATGATCGCCATGGCGCTGGTCTGCGACCCCGACCTGCTCATCGCCGACGAACCCACGACCGCCCTCGACGTGACCGTGCAGGCGCAGATTCTCGATCTGCTCAAGGACCTGCAACAGGAGTTCGGATCCGGCATCATCTTCATCACCCACGACCTGGGGGTGATCGCCGACATGGCCGACGACATCATGGTGATGTACGCGGGCGGAGCGGTGGAACGGGGCACCACGCACGAGGTGCTGCGCTCGCCCCAGCACCCGTACACCTGGGGCCTGCTGAACTCCATGCCGCGCCTCGACTCCGATCCCGGCGGCCGGCTGTCCCCGATCCCCGGCACGCCGCCCTCGCTGCTCCGCCCGCCGTCCGGCTGCCGCTTCCACCCCCGCTGCACCTTCCAGGACCGGGTGGCGGGCACCGGCCGCTGTGCGGGGGAGCGACCGCTCCTCGCCCCCGACCGGGCAGCGGCCTGCCATCTCACCTCGGACCAGAAGCGGACCATCTTCATCGAGGAGATCAAGCCCCGACTGGGCTAGGTCGTCAGACGTTCCAGGAGGTCACCGGCATGACAGAGGACCTGGTCCTTCCGGCACCGCGCGAACAGGGCGGCGGCGCGGACGGGGAGCCGTTGCTGCAGGTCTCGAAGCTGACCAAGTACTTCCCCGTCAAGGGCGGCTTCCCGATCCGCCGGACCATCGGTCACGTCCAGGCCGTGGACGGCATCGACCTGACCGTGCACGCCGGGGAGAGCTTCGGCCTGGTCGGCGAGTCGGGCTGCGGCAAGTCCACCACCGGCCGGGTGATCACCCGGCTGCTGGAGCCGACGTCCGGCTCGGTCACGTACCGCGGCCGGGACATCAGCCACGCCGGCCGCAGGGAGCTGGCGCCGATCCGCTCCGAGATCCAGATGATCTTCCAGGACCCGTACTCGTCGCTGAACCCGCGGCAGACGGTGGGCACGATCATCTCCGGTCCGATGGAGATCAACGGCATCCGGCCGGAGGGAGGCCGGGAGAAACGCGTCCGTGAACTCCTGGAGATCGTCGGTCTCAACCCCGAGCACTACAACCGCTTCCCGCACGAGTTCTCCGGCGGCCAGCGCCAGCGCATCGGCGTCGCCCGCGCCCTGGCCCTGGAGCCGAAGCTGATCGTCGCCGACGAGCCGGTCTCGGCCCTGGACGTCTCGATCCAGGCCCAGGTGGTGAACCTGCTCCAGAAGGTGCAGAACGAGCTGGGCATCGCCTTCCTCTTCATCGCCCACGACCTCGCGATCGTCCGGCACTTCTCGCAGCGCGTCGCCGTGATGTACCTCGGGAAGATCATCGAAGTGGGCGACCGCGAGTCCATCTACGTCCGTCCCCGCCACCCCTACACCCACGCCCTGCTGTCCGCCGTACCCGAGGTGAACCTCACGGACGACGACAGCGCGGGCCGCGAGCGCATCCGGCTGGCCGGTGACGTCCCCTCCCCGATCGCCCCGCCCTCCGGCTGCCGCTTCCGCACCCGCTGCTGGAAGGCGCAGGACAAGTGCGCGTCGGAGGAGCCACCGCTGGTCCGGCTCTCCGGCAACCACGAGGGCCATCTGACGGCCTGCCACTTCCCGGAGGAGCCGACGACCGAGGCGCGGGACGAGGACATCATCCTGGACCCGGCGTTGGTGGCGTTGGAGGAGGAGAGCGGGGACTGAGCGGCCCCTGGGGCAGCCGGGCTAGCGCGCCCTTTCGGCCACGGTGATGATCTCCTGGCCGGCGGCGGTGAGCGGCCCGCGCTGCCAGTCCCCGTACTGCGCCACGACGCTCAGCCCGGCCTCGCCGAGGACGTCCCGCAGGGCGCGGTCGTCGAGGAAGCGCAGGACGCCGTGGCTGACCCGGGGCGCGGGCCAGCCGTCGCCCTCGTACGTCGCGGTGAACCGCACCCGCCCGCGGTGCGGCCCGTCGCCCTGGACCTCGTGCCACATCCGCACCGGCGTGCCGTCGGCCGCCGTGACCTCGTGCACCCACTCCGGGGTCCAGCGCTCCCAGGCCCGGGCGGCCGGATTACGGGTCTCGAACACGAACCGCCCGCCGGGCCGGAGAGCCTCCCGGACGGCGTGCAGCAGGCGGCGGATCTCCTCGTCACCGGTCAGCTCCTGGAAGGCGTGTCCGGTCATGACGACGAGGTCGAACTCGCCGCCCCAGCTTCGCACTTGGGTGTCCCCGAGCACCCACTCGACGCCGTCCGGCCGGGCTCTGCGCGCCTGGACGAGCATGGCGGCGGCCGGATCGAGTCCCATCAGCCGCCCCGGATGCCCCTCGGCCCGGGCCCGCCGCAGCAACCGCCCGGTCCCGCATCCGACGTCCAGCACCGCGCGGGCCTCCCGCACCAGACCGAGGTAGAAGTCGTCACCCGGCCCCCAGGGGTTGAGGCTGTCGTAGAGCGCGGCGAGCGAGAGATCGGTGAACGAATGATCTACCACCGCGGCAGTTTGACACACGATGCTGAACGGTGTGTCAGGTTCCGCTGGAGTTTTTGAGGGTCTCTCAACTTTGTTGTTTCAGAGCGTTGATGAAGGAGGCGAAGGTGGAGAGGGGAAGGGTGAGGGGGGCTCGGGTGGGAGCTTTTGAGTCGCGGATGGCTATGTGAGTGTGCCGGTGGGCGACTTCGACGCAGGCGTCGCCCTGGCCGCCACCGGAGTAGGAGGACTTCTGCCAGGCGCCGGGGGTCAGCATGCTTACAGCTCCTTCGGCAGAGGGTGGATGAAGTCAGGTGAGCGGCCGAGTCGACTTCAGGTGCTGGAGGAAGGACGTGAAGGTCGTGGAGGGGAAGGTCAGGATGGCCCTGGCTGGTGTCTTCGAGTCGCGGATGGCTATGTGAGTGTCCAGCTTTGCGACTTCGACGCAGGCGTCGCCCTGGTCGCCACCGGAGTAGGAGGACTTCTGCCAGGAATGCGGGGTGAGCATGCTTACAACTCCTTCGACAGACGGTGGATGAAGTCACGCGAACGGCCAGGGCCAAGTGACACAACCTGTACCTTACGGAATCGTGTTCGATATCGGTCCAGCTGGGCTTCGGTATCGATGTAAACCGGACCGCCAGGGCCGTCACGGACGACTGTGTCCAACTGGGGGACGGGGCCGCCTGCGTACACCATCGCACTGCCTGCCCCGCCAAAGCCGTCCAGGTCAAAGGGGATAACGCGTACGGTGACGTGGTCGGCCTCGGAGACCTCCAGGATGTGGCCGAGTTGAGCCCGCGCTGTGGACCGATCGCCCACTCTGATGCGCAGCGCCCCCTCGTGGATCACGGCTTCGTACGGGACCGGTTCCGGCCGCTCGATGATGATCCTGCGCTTCATCCGGTGCTCCACCCACCCCTCGACGTCCTCTTGGGAAAACTCTGGGTTCACGTACGAGAAGAGAGACCGTGCGTAGTCCGCGGTTTGCAGAAGACCCGGGACATGCAGGAACTCCACATCCCAGCGGAAGCGGGCGTGATGCTCCAGCTCGGGCAGATCCAGGAACGGTGTGGGCAACTGGCCTCGGTACTCCTCCCACCAGCCTTGCGTCCGGTCGGCGGCGATTGCGGCCAAGCCGTCGATGAACTCCCCATCCGTGCAGGCGTAGTTGGCCACCATGCGGCGCAGGCGCTGCTCGCTCACACCTGAAGTGCCGGCCTCGATCTGGCTGATCTGTACGGAGTTCACGCCGAGCAGCGCCGCCGCCTCACGAGAGCTGAGACCCGCCGTTTCGCGGAGCCTGCGCAGTTCCACGGCCAGCCGCATCTGACGCGCTGTGGGCTCTCGCTTGGTCGCCATCGGCAGCTCCTTGGTTGGACCTCGTTCGGGGGTCAGATTACGGGACACCTTGCAATCCCTTAATTCTAAGGTCTACCGTCAGTCACGTACCGCATACGCAGCGGAAGTGCACCGCGTGACGCGGCGTTGCCACCCTGCGCGCGAAATCCACCTCGTCCCCCTGGAGTTGATGACGCATGCCCGAAACCTGGGACTACACCCTCCACATCCCCAACGACCTCAGAGCGGTGACCGTCTGCCGCCGCACCCTGCGCCTGATCCTCACCCTGCACGGACTGATCGGACTGGTCGACCTCGCTGAGCTGCTGGGGGCGGAGTTGGTGTCGAACGCCGTACGGCACACCAAGGGCCCCGCCGCGCTCAGGGTCCGCCGTACCCCGGAGGGCGCCGTGTGGATCGGGGCGTGGGACACCGACCCCGCGCCGCCGGATCCGCCGCGTGCGCTGGAGGAGGTGGGGGAGTCGGAGGAGGGGCGGGGGCTGGGGTTGGTGCGGGCTTGTGCGGACCTGTGGGGGTGGCAGCCGTCGGCGCGGTTCGGGGACCGGGGGAAGTACGTGTGGTGCGAACTTCTCGCGGCGTAGCTCGTTGATCACGACGTCGTACGAAAGGAGAACTGATGGTCGGCTCGTCGCACGAGGCGTTGCACCGGATCTTCCAGAAGGATCCGACGCTGCTGACGAAGGCGTTACAGAAGGTCCTGCACGTGCCCTTCCCCGAACCGAGGGAGATCGCGGCGCTGAACGTGGACCTCACGGAGATCGAACCGGTCGAGCGCCGCGTGGACACGCTGCTGCGGGCGGAGACGGACGAGGGTACGTATCTCCTGGTCGTGGAGTCGCAGGGCAAGACGGACGAGCGGAAGCGGGGCAGCTGGCCCTACTACCTGAGCTACCTCTACGAGAAGTACCGCTGCGAGCCCGTGCTCATCGTCATCACGCAGAGCAGCAGTACCGCCAAGTGGGCCTCGCGTCCCATCCGGCTCGGTTTCCCCGGCTGGGAGTCGTTGACGGTACGCCCCCTTGTGCTGGGCCCTGACAACGTGCCCGTGATCGCGGACGAGCGGCAGGCCGAGAAGGACGTACCCCTTGCGGTGCTCTCGGCCATGACACACGGGCGTGGACCTGAGGCACCGGCCATACTGGAATCCCTGGCCGCCGCCCTGCGGACCATCGACCCCGACAGTGCCGCAGTCTTCGTGCAGTTCGTCGACTCATGCCTGACCGACCCCCAGGCGAAGCAGATGTGGAGGGACCTGATGACCGCGATCCAGTACTTCTGGCGACACCCGCTGGCCGAGCAGGTACGCGAAGAAGGACGAGAACAGGGACTGGAGCAGGGGCGGCTTGAGGCCAAGGCCGAGATGGTCCTCCGCGTCCTGGAATGGCGCGGTATCCCGGTCCCCGACACCATCCGCGAGCGAGTCGAAGCCTGCACGGACCTCAACCAGCTCGAAATCTGGGCCCAGCGGGCCGTACACGCCACGGACGCGGCGGAGCTGTTCGCCGAGGAGTGAGCCGGCCGCTGGTCTCATGCCGACGGCCCGCGCCTGGGGGGGCGCGGGCCGTCGGCATCGGAAGGTTTGGGTCAGGCAGCCGCCTCGGAGTCCTTGGAGAGGGCGTCCCCGGCCTTACGGGGAGCCGGGACCGTCTCCGCCGTCTCCGGGTAGTGGCACGCCGTCAGGTGGCCCGGCTTGTTGCCGTCCACCTGTACCAGCGGCGGTGCCTCCGTCGCGCACTTCTCCGTCGCCTTCCAGCAGCGGGTGCGGAAGCGGCAGCCGGAGGGCGGGTTGATCGGGGAGGGGACGTCGCCGACCAGGCGGATGCGCTCGCGCGGCTCCGCGTCCACCGTCGCCTCGGGCACGGCGGAGAGCAGGGCCCGGGTGTAGGGGTGACGGGGGTTGTCGTACAGGTCCGCGCGGTCGGCGATCTCGACGATCTTGCCCAGGTACATCACGGCGACGCGCTGCGAGAAGTGCCGGACGATCGCGAGGTCGTGGGCGATGAAGACGAACGCGATGCCCAGATCCTTCTGGACCTTCTGGAGCAGGTTCACCACCTGGGCCTGGATCGAGACGTCCAGGGCCGAGACCGGCTCGTCGGCGACGATCAGCTTCGGCTCCAGGGCCAGGGCGCGGGCGACGCCGATGCGCTGGCGCTGGCCGCCGGAGAACTCGTGCGGGAAGCGGTTGTAGTGCTCGGGGTTGAGACCGACGATCTCCAGGAGTTCACGGACCCGGTTCTCGCGGCCGCCCTCCGGCCGGACGCCGTTGATCTCCATCGGACCGGAGATGATCTTGCCGACCGTCTGCCGCGGGTTCAGCGAGGCGTACGGGTCCTGGAAGATCATCTGGATCTCGGAGCGGATCGGCGCCAACTGCTTGCGGCCCGCGTGCGTGATGTCCTGCCCGCGGTAGGTGATCTTTCCGCCGGTCGGTTCGAGGAGGCGGGTGATCAGCCGGCCCGTGGTCGACTTGCCGCAGCCCGACTCGCCGACGAGGCCCAGGCTCTCGCCCTCGGCCACCTGGAAGTCCAGGCCGTCGACCGCCTGCACCGCGCCGACCGTACGGCGGACGGGGAAGCCGCCCTTGATCGGGAAGTGCTTCGTGAGCCCGGAGACGTCCAGGAGGGGGTTCGTGTTGCTCATGGTCGTGAAATCCCGTCTGGTGTCCGTCAGTTGTGCCGGGTTCCGGCGAAGTCGGCGAAGAGGTCCTGCTTCTGCTCCGCGGTGAGGTGGCAGGCGGAGCCTCGGCCCTCGGCCACCTCCAGCGTCGGGCGCTCGGTGGAGCACCGGCCGTCCGACACCTTCTCGGTGAACGCGCAGCGCGGGTGGAAGCGGCAGCCGGACGGCGGGTTGAGCAGCGAGGGCGGGGCGCCGGGGATGGGGGAGAGCGGCACGTCGACCGGGCCCTCCAGGCTCGGCATCGAGTTCAGCAGACCCAGGGTGTAGGGGTGGTCCGGGGCGCTCAGCACCTGCTTCTTGGTGCCGCGCTCCACGCACCGGCCGCCGTACATCACCAGCACGTCGTCCGCGATGTCGGCGATGACGCCGAGGTCGTGGGTGATGAAGATGATGGCGGTGCCGAACTCCTGCTGGAGGTCCTTCAGCAGGTCCATGATCTGGGCCTGGACCGTCACGTCGAGGGCCGTGGTCGGCTCGTCGGCGATCAAGAGCTCGGGGTCGCAGACCAGCGCCATGGCGATCATCGCGCGCTGGCGCATACCGCCGGAGAACTGGTGCGGGTAGTCGTCCACGCGCGTGTCGGGCTGGGGGATGCCGACCCGGCGCAGCATCTCGATCGCCCGCGCCCGGGCCTCCTTCTTGGAGGCGCCGGTGTGCTTGCGGTACGTCTCGGCGATCTGCGCGCCGATGGTGTGGTACGGCGAGAGCGAGGCCAGCGCGTCCTGGAAGATCATGGACATCTTGTTGCCGCGCAGCTTTTCCAGCTCGGACTCGGTGGCGCTGATCAGCTCCTTGCCGTCGAGCACGATCTCGCCGTCCATCGTGGTGTTCCGCGGGTCGTGCAGACCCAGGATCGCCATGTTGGTGACGGACTTGCCGGAGCCGGACTCGCCGACGATGCCGAGCGTCTTGCCCTTCTCCAGGTCGAACGACAGCCCGTCGACGGCCTTGACGACGCCGTCCTCGGTGGAGAAGTGGACCTTCAGGTCGCGCAGGGAGAGGAAGGGGGTGCTCATGGCTCTCCTTAGGCGAGGCGCACGCGCGGGTCGATGAGGGCGTACACGGAGTCGACGATGATGTTGAAGACGACGATCGCCGCGGCGGCGACCAGGACGACTCCGAGCAGCATCGGCAGGTCGCTGGTGATGACCGCCTTCACCGACAGGGCGCCGATGCCCTGGAGGCTGAAGGTCGACTCGGTGATGATCGCGCCGCCGAGCAGTGTGCCGAGGTCGAGACCGAAGATGGTGACGATCGGGCCCATCGCGCCGCGCCAGGCGAAGCGGAAGAACACCGTACGGCGCGAGAGGCCCTTGGCGCGGGCGGTGCGGACGTAGTCCTCGCTGAGCGACTCGACCATCTGGGAGCGGGTCATACGGGTGTAGTTGGCGGTGAAGATCAGCGACAGCACCAGCCACGGCACCAGCAGGCCCTCGAACCACTGGCCCGGATTCTGGGTGAACGGCGTGTAGTTGGCCCGCACCAGCAGGTGCCACTGGTCCACGAGGAGGTAGGTGGCGAAGACGCCGACGACGTAGATCTGCATCGACGACGCGACCAGCGAGGCCGAGCTGGCGATCTTGTCGAGGGCCTTGCCCTGCTTCACCGCGGCCAGCATGCCGGTGCCGACACCGAAGATCACGAAGACCACGGAGCTGCCGAGGGCCAGGGAGATGGTGGTCGGGAAGCGGTCCAGGATGGTGCCCATGACCGGCTCGCGGTTCTGGAACGAGTAGCCGAGGCACGGCGCGTTGCAGTGCCCGAAGGAGGCGTAGTCACGCCCCACGAACACGCCCTTGAGCCAGTCCCAGTACTGCACGGGGAGCGAATGATCGATCCCCAGGTTCTTCTTCACCAGGGCCAGGGTCTCGGGGGTGCAGACCTTGCCGCACGCGATGCGGGCGGGGTCACGCGGAGCGGCGTAGAACAGGACGAACACCAGGGCGCTGATGATCAGCAGGATCACAGCGGCGCCGAGGGTCCGGCGGATGAGGAAGCGGAACATGGCAGTTGGGTTTTCCTGACGGGATGCCGTAGGGGGTGAGACGGCGGGGCGGCGTCGTGGCCGCCCCGCCGGGGGTGGAACGTCAGGCCTTCACGAAGGTCTTGTACAGCAGGGTCGCCGAGAAGTTCGGGTCGTACTGCGCGCCGCCGACCTTCGAGCCGTACAGGTAGTAACGGCGCTGGAACGTCTCCGGGATGATCGGCGCGACCTCCTCCATGATCCGCTTGTCCAGCGCGGCCCAGGCCTTGCCCGCCTCCTGCTGGTCGGCGATCACCGCGTTCTTCTTGATCCCGTCGTTGATCCAGCTGATGTTGGTCTGCGAGATGTTGTTCTGGCCGTTGCCGATGGCCCCGCCGTCGAACAGCGGCTGGATCACGGTGTAGGCGGTCGGCCAGTCCGGGGACCAGCCGAACCACATCACGTCGTAGCTGTTGTTGATCTGCTGGATCTGGTCGTAGTACGTGGTGTTGTCGACCGCCTTGATGACCGGCGTGAAGCCGGCCGCCTTCAGCGCGTTCTCGATGACGACCTTGGTCTTGTCGTAGGTCGGGTCCTTCGGGTACGCGTAGACGACCTTCATGCCCAGCTTGCCGGCCTCCTTCAGGAGCGCCTTGGCCTTGTCCGGGTCGCCCTGCGGCTTGGCGTCCTTGCCGTAGAGGTCGTACTTCGTGTAGCCGATGAGGTCCGGGCTCATGATCGTGGTCGCGAGGTCACCGGCGGACGGGCCGCCGTAGATCTGCCGGATCTGCTGCAGCGGCCAGGCGTGGTTCAGGGCCTGGCGGACCTTCAGGTCGGTGACGCGCTTGGTGTTGATCGCGTAGTAGTAGACGCCCGGGGTGAGGCCGTTGAAGCTGCGGGCCTTGAGCTGCGGGTCGGTGAGCACCTTCTGGATGCGCTCGGCCGGGACGCCCTTGTAGATCGACACGGCGAACTGGTCGTTGCCCTGGTCCGCGATGAAGCGGTCGGTGGAGTCGAGCGACTCGATGCCGAAGGTGAACTCGAAGCCGTCCGGGTAGGCGTTACGGATCGAGTCGGTCGCCGGGTCCCAGTTCGAGTTGCGGATCAGGACCATCGACTTGTCGGTCGTGTGGGCCTTGATCTTGTACGGACCCGAGGAGGCCGGCTGCTTGTCGTACTTCTCCTTGGTGTCCAGCTTCACGGACGTGGCGGCGTACGAGTGCATCGCCAGCGTGAAGTTGAAGTCCGGCTTGGGCTCGGCCAGCTTGAAGGTGATCGTCCGCTTCGTCTTGTCGGTGACGATCGAGTCGAGGTGCTTGCCCTTGTACGGGCCCTCGTACGCGTCACGCCACTTGGCGCTGCTGCCGGTCAGCGCGGCCTGGACGTAGGTGGCGCCCTCGGTGATGAACGGGGCCCACAGACGCTCGATGCCGTGGCGGACGTCGTCGACGGTCAGCTCGCTGCCGTCCTCCCACTTCAGACCCTCCTTCAGCGTGAAGGTCCAGGTCTTGTTGTCGGCGGAGGCGGTGCCGGTGTCGGTGGCGAGGTCGCCGACGAGCTTCTGGTGGCCAGTGGAGTCGATCTTGTAGCCGGTCAGGCAGCGGTGCAGGAGCAGCGCGGCCGTGGAGTTGTACGCGAAGTAGATGCGCTGCGGGTCGAGGTGCGAGAAGTCCTGCGGCGCCAGGCCGTAGATCGTGCCGCCCTTCTTCGCGCCGGGGATCTCCGGGGCCGGGCCGGTCGAGTCGGCCTTGGTGCCGATGGTGACCTTGGCGCCGGTGTACGAGGTGGCGCCGTCGGTCGGGGTGTTGCCGGTGCCGCCCCCGCCGCCGCTGCTGCACGCGGACAGCAGCGTCGAGCCCGCGGCCGCGACAGAGGTGGCGATGACAAAGTTTCTGCGGGAGAGAGACATGGCTGACCCGTTTTCTTAGTGGATGGCAAGAGGTGCTTGACCCCGGCCGGGCCCCGTCGCCCGGTCGGGGTGGAACTCAGCGCTTGGTCTTCGGGTCCAGTGCGTCGCGGACCGAGTCGCCGAGAAGGTTGAAGGCGACGACGAAGATCACCATGGACACACCCGGGAAGAGCATGAAGGTGATGTCGTCCTGGTAGACCTTGGCGCCGTTCTGGATCATCACGCCCCAGTCGGGCGTCGGGTCGGAGAGCCCGACGCCGAGGAACGCGAGACCCGCTTCGGCGGTGACGTAGGTCGGGAGGAGCAGCGTTGCCTGGATGAGGATCGGGGTCCACAGGTTGGGCAGCAGTTCCTTGAAGATGATGCGGGCCGGGGAGGCGCCGGTGACCTTGGCCGCCTCGACGAACTCGCGCTCGCGCAGGGCGAGTACCTCGCCGCGCAGCAGTCGCGCGATGGAGGCCCAGCCGAAGGCCGTCATCACGGTGATGAGGCTGACGACGGTCAGCCAGGTCGGGGTGTTCTCCTCGGACGAGACGAAGATCGCGATGACCACGGGCCAGAAGGCGATGAAGAACAGGGTCTGCGGGAACGCCAGCAGGATGTCGATGATCCGGCCGACGAAGTAGTCCGTCTTGCCGCCCAGGTAGCCGGCGGTGATGCCGATGACGACGCCGAGCACGGTGGTCAGCAGCGCGGCGGCGGTGGCGATCAGCAGCGAGTTGCGGATGCCGTAGAGCAGGAACGTGAACACGTCCCGGCCGAGCTGCGGCTCGATGCCGAACCAGAAGTCGGAGCTGATGCCGCCGTTGGGCTTGACCGGGTAGTTGAACTGGTTGAACAGGCCCGGGATGTTCATGCCGTACGTCGTGTACGGGTCCTTCCCGTACAGCTTGGCGATCAGCGGCGCACCGACGCCCACGACGAAGAAGAAGATCACCACAAAGGCGGATATGACGCCCGTCCGGTCCCGCCTGAAGCGGATCCAGGCCAGGCGCCCCGGGGAGCGGCTCTCGGAGCCCTTGGGGGTGCCGGGCTTCGCCGATGCGGCGCTGTCTTCGTCGGTCACCTCGAGTGGGGCGGCCGGGGAAGGGGATGCGGGGGTGGTCATGATGCTCCGTGCCTTGTGGGTCAAGGCTCCGCAGGGCGCTCCCTACGGGCTACGCCGGACTTTTTCAACGCAATTCATTCAAGGTCAATAAATTCTCGGTCGCCTTGGTTGCGTCTTTACCTTATTTACTCTGCCTTGACCATTCCGTAGCTACGCGGGTAGTGCACTGCAATCAATCCGTGCTTCACATCGGACCAACTGGGCAATTCGGTCAATGAGTTCGATATGCGGACGGTGGTGTGTCGACATGCGTACATCGACCCGCCGCAATCCAACGTTTCGGCATCGTTACGCGAAGATCCGTTGCGTTCCTCCCGCAAGATCGTCCGACCGTCCGCGGACGGGTGCCTGCATTCGGCTGACGTGTCCCCCTAAAGGCTCCTCAATCCGGCGGCGCGCATGCGGAATGCTCGCAATCGGCCGATATTGACCGGTACCGGGTTGTTCATCGTGGAGGAGGCGGCCATGGGTGGAATCGCGCTCGCGCGATGGGCCGCCGGGGCGGGGGTCCTGGCGCTCGTCGCGACGGCCTGCGGGGGCGGCACGGGCGGCAGCGTCGGCACCGCCGTGCTCAGCTCCTCCTGGGGCGACCCGCAGAACCCGCTGGAGCCGGCCAACACCAACGAGGTGCAGGGCGGCAAGGTCCTCGACATGATCTTCCGCGGGCTGAAGAGGTACGACCCGAGTACCGCCCGGGCGGAGAACTGGGTCGCGCGGTCCATCGACACCACGGACTCGCAGAACTTCACCGTCCGGCTGAAGGACTGGCGCTTCTCCAACGGCGAGAAGGTGACCGCCCGCTCCTTCGTGGACGCCTGGAACTACGGGGCGAGCCTGCGGAACGACCAGAAGAACGCCTACTTCTTCGGCTACATCGACGGGTACGACAAGGTCCACCCCGAGAGCGGCACCCAGAGCGCCGGCACCCTGTCCGGGCTCAGGGTCGTGGACGACCACACCTTCACCGTCCGGCTGAACCAGAAGTTCTCCGGCTTCCCCGACACCCTCGGCTACGCCGCCTTCGCCCCGCTGCCCCGCGCCTTCTTCACGCACCACGCGGCCTGGCTCGACAAGCCGGTCGGCAACGGCCCGTACACCATCGAGTCCTACACGAAGGGCTCGCAGATGACCCTGAGGAAGTGGGACGCCTACCCCGGCCCCGACCGGGCCCGCAACGGCGGCGTGACTCTGCGGGTCTACACGGACAACAACACCGCCTACACCGACCTGATGGCCGGCAACCTCGACCTCGTCGACGACATCCCGGCCGCCCAGCTGAAGAACGTCAGGAGCGACCTGGGCAACCGCTACATCAACACGCCCGCCGGCATCATCCAGACGATCGCCTTCCCCTACTACGAACCCGGCTGGAACAGGCCGGGCTCGGAGAAGGTACGCACCGGACTCTCCATGGCCATCGACCGGAAACAGATCACGCGGACCATCTTCCGTGGCACCCGCACCCCGGCCACCGACTGGACCTCCCCCGTCCTCGGCCTGGCCGGCGGCTACAGGCCCGGCCTGTGCGGCAGCGCCTGCGACTACCGCCCCGCCGAGGCCAGAAAGCTGATCACAGAGGGCGGCGGGATCCCCGGCGGCCAGGTCAGGATCACGTACAACGCGGACACCGGTTCGCACAGACAGTGGGTGGACGCCGTGTGCAACTCCATCAACAACGCCCTCGGCAACGGCAAGGCCTGCGTCGGCAACCCCGTCGGCACCTTCGCCGACTACCGCAACCAGATCGGGCAGCACAAGATGACCGGCCCCTTCCGCTCGGGCTGGCAGATGGACTACCCCCTCATCCAGGACTTCCTCCAGCCGCTCTACTACACCGACGCCTCCTCCAACGACGGCAAGTGGTCGAACCAGGACTTCGACCGGCTCATCGACCGCGCCAACGCCGAGACGGACCGGCCCAGGGCCATCGCCGACTTCCAGCAGGCCGAGGAGGTCGTCCGCGACCACATGGCCGCCATCCCGCTCTGGTACCAGAACGGCAGCGGCGGATACTCCGAGCGGCTGTCCGACGTGGCGCTCAATCCGTTCAGCGTCCCCGTCTACTACGCGATCAAGGTCAGCTGAGCCGGCATGGGGCGCTACGTGGTCAGGCGGCTGCTGCAGATGGTCCCGGTGTTCATCGGCTCCACGCTGCTGATCTTCCTCATGGTGAACGTGATGGGCGACCCCATCGCGGGCCTGTGCGGCGAGCGGGCCTGCGACCCGGGCACGGCCGCCCAACTGCGCCGCGAGTTCGGCCTGGACAAGCCCGTCTGGCAGCAGTACGCGACCTACATGGGGAACGTCTTCACCGGCGACTTCGGTACGGCGTTCAACGGGCAGAAGGTCACCGAGCTGATGTCGACGGCGTTCCCCGTCACCATCCGGCTGACGATCGTCGCCATCGTCTGCGAGATCGTCATCGGCATCACGCTCGGCGTCGTGACCGGCCTGCGCCGCGGCCGGCCCGTCGACACGGGCGTCCTCCTCGGCACCCTGGTGGTGATCTCCGTCCCCACCTTCGTCACCGGCCTGCTGCTCCAGCTCCTCCTCGGCGTCCAGTGGGGCTGGATCAAACCGTCCGTCTCGCCGGCCGCCCCGATCGACGAGCTGATCGTGCCGGGCCTCGTCCTCGCCTCGGTCTCCCTCGCCTACGTCACCCGGCTCACCCGCACCTCGATCGCCGAGAACAAACGGTCCGACTACGTCCGCACGGCCGTCGCCAAGGGCCTGCCCCGCCGCCGTGTCGTCGTACGGCACCTGCTGCGCAACTCGCTCATCCCCGTGGTCACGTTCATCGGCACCGACGTCGGCGCGCTGATGGGCGGCGCGATCGTCACCGAGCGCATCTTCAACATCCACGGCGTCGGCTACCAGCTGTACCAGGGCATCCTGCGCCAGAACACCCAGACGGTCGTCGGCTTCGTGACGGTCCTCGTCCTGGTCTTCCTGGTCGCCAACCTCGTCGTCGACCTCCTGTACGCCGTACTCGACCCGAGGATCCGCTATGCCTGAGCAGCCGTACGAGCCCGAGCGCGCGATCGCCGGGACCGGCATGGGCGGCGCCATGGACCTCGCGGCGAGCGAGGCGACGACCCTGGAACCGACGCCGACCGGCCCGGCGCCTGCCGGCCCGGTCGGCAAGCCGCGCTCCCTTTGGTCCGACGCCTGGCGCGACCTGCGCCGCAACCCGGTCTTCCTGCTCTCCGCCCTGGTCATCGTCTTCCTGGTCCTCGTCTCCCTGTGGCCCTCGGCGATCGCCTCCGGCTCCCCCCTGACCTGCGACCTGGCCAGGGCCCAGGACGGCTCGGGACCGGGCGCGCCCTTCGGGTACGACGGACAGGGCTGCAACGTCTACACACGCACCGTCTACGGCGCCCGTACGTCCGTCACGGTCGGCGTGCTAGCCACGCTCGGAGTGTCCGTCCTCGGCTCCGTCCTGGGGGGCCTCGCGGGCTACTTCGGGGGCGTGTGGGACGCGATCCTGTCCCGGATCACCGACATCTTCTTCGCCATCCCGGTCGTCCTCGGCGGCCTCGTCCTCCTCTCCGTGGTGACCAGCAATACGGTCTGGCCGGTCATCGGGTTCATGGTGCTGCTCGGCTGGCCGCAGATCTCCCGCATCGCGCGCGGCTCGGTCATCACCGCCAAGCAGCACGACTACGTCCAGGCCGCCCGCGCCCTCGGCGCCTCGGACACCCGCATCCTGCTGCGCCACATCGCCCCCAACGCGGTGGCCCCGGTGATCGTGGTCGCCACCATCGCCCTCGGCACGTACATCGCCCTGGAGGCGACCCTGTCCTACCTCGGCGTGGGGCTGAAACCCCCCAGCGTCTCCTGGGGCATCGACATCTCCGCCTCCTCCCCCTACATCCGCAACGCCCCCCACGCCCTCCTGTGGCCGTCGGGTGCACTGGCCGTCACGGTGCTGGCGTTCATCATGCTCGGCGACGCGGTCCGCGACGCTCTCGACCCGAGGCTGAGGTGAGGGGTGTGCTTCTTGAAGTGCGGGAGTGGCGTGGGGGTTCGGGTCCAGGGCGGTGTCGGTCCGGGGCGGTGGCGTGGGGTGGGCTGGGGTGGGCGGGGCGCGCCCTCCTGTGGCCGTCGGGTGCACTGGCCGTCACGGTGCTGGCGTTCATCATGCTCGGCGACGCGGTCCGCGACGCTCTCGACCCGAGGCTGAGGTGATCGTGCCGTGCTGCTCGAAGTGCGGGACCTGCACGTGGAGTTCCGGACACGGGACGGGGTCGCCAAGGCGGTCAACGGGGTGTCGTACGCCGTGGACGCGGGGGAGACGCTGGCCGTGCTCGGGGAGTCCGGGTCGGGCAAGTCGGTGACGGCGCAGGCCGTGATGGGGATCCTCGACATGCCGCCCGGCAGGATCACCGGCGGACAGATCCTCTTCCAGGGACGGGATCTGCTGAGGCTGAAGGAAGAGGAGCGGCGGAAGATCAGGGGCGCCGACATGGCCATGATCTTCCAGGACGCCCTGTCGGCCCTCAACCCCGTGGTCTGCGTGGGCGATCAGCTCGGCGAGATGTTCGTCGTGCACCGGGGCATGTCGAAGAAGGACGCTCGGGCCAGGGCCGTCGAGCTGATGGAGCGGGTGCGGATCCCGGGGGCCGCGCAGCGGGTGCGGGACTATCCCCATCAGTTCTCCGGCGGCATGCGCCAGCGCATCATGATCGCCATGGCGCTGGCCCTGGAGCCCGCGCTGGTCATCGCCGACGAGCCCACCACCGCCCTCGACGTCACCGTGCAGGCCCAGGTCATGGACCTGCTCGCGGAGTTGCAGCGCGAGTACCGCATGGGCCTCATCCTCATCACCCATGATCTCGGCGTCGTCGCCGACGTCGCCGACCGCATCGCCGTGATGTACGCGGGCCGCATCGTCGAGTCCGCGCCCGTGCTCGACCTCTACAAGGCCCCCGCCCACCCCTACACCCGGGGCCTGCTGGACTCCATCCCGCGCCTGGACCAGAAGGGCCAGGAGCTGTACGCCATCAAGGGCCTGCCGCCGAACCTGATGAACATCCCGCCCGGCTGCGCCTTCCACCCCCGCTGCCCGATGGCCCAGGACGTCTGCCGTACGGACGAACCGGCCCTGTACGCGGTGTCCCCGGCCCGGGGCAGCGCCTGCCACTTCTGGAGGGAGTGCCTGCATGGCCCCGAGCAGTGAGCCGATCCTCCAGGTCAGCGGGCTCGTCAAGCACTACCCGCTCACCCGGGGCGTCCTCTTCAGGAAGCAGATCGGCGCGATCAGGGCCGTCGACGGCGTCGACTTCACCCTCGGCAGGGGCGAAACCCTCGGCATCGTCGGCGAGTCCGGCTGCGGCAAGTCCACGGTCGCCAAGCTGCTGTGCAACCTGGAACGCCCGACTGCCGGGTCGATCCGGTTCAAGGGCGAGGACATCACCCGGCTGTCCGGCCGCGCCCTGAAGGCCGTACGCCGCAACATCCAGATGGTCTTCCAGGACCCGTACACCTCCCTCAACCCCCGCATGACCGTCGGCGACATCGTCGGGGAGCCGTACGACATCCACCCCGAGGCGGCTCCGAAGGGCGAGCGCCGCCGCCGGGTCCAGGAGCTGCTGGACGTCGTCGGCCTCAATCCGGAGTACGTGAACCGCTATCCGCACCAGTTCTCCGGCGGCCAGCGCCAACGCATCGGCATCGCCCGGGGGCTGGCGCTGCGCCCGGAGGTCATCGTCGCCGACGAACCCGTCTCCGCCCTCGACGTCTCGGTCCAGGCCCAGGTGATGAACCTGCTCGACCGGCTCCAGTCCGAGTTCGACCTCTCCTACGTCTTCATCGCCCACGACCTGTCGATCGTGCGGCACATCTCGGACCGGGTCGGGGTCATGTACCTGGGCCGGATCGTGGAGACCGGCCGGGACACCGAGATCTACGACCACCCCACGCACCCCTACACCCAGGCGCTCCTGTCGGCGGTCCCCGTCCCCGACCCCGAGGCCCGCGACCGCCGCGAGCGGATCATCCTCACCGGTGACGTGCCCTCGCCGGCGAACGTCCCCTCCGGCTGCCGCTTCCGCACCCGCTGCTGGAAGGCCCGGGAGCGGTGCGTGGTGGAGGTCCCGGCGCTGGCGGTCCCGGAGGTCTTCCGGGGCGGCACGGGTCCGGCGGCCCACGACTCCGCCTGCCACTTCGCGGAGGAGCTCCAGGTGGTCCCGGCGGAGGGTGCCGCCGAGGAGAACGGCAGCGGGCCGGGATGACATGGCGCATCCCGGCCCGCTTACGGCACCCGCACGGCCGTACGCTGTTCAGGATCCAGCGTCCGTATATCGGTACGGCTTCTGCGAAGTTGCCTGCGTGTTAACGCGGTTGAGGGGTGTTTGCGGCGCTATGCCAGGCCCAGCGACCGCTTGAGGAAGTCCAGCTGGAGCCGGAGCAGGTTCTCGGCGACCGTCTCCTGCGGGGTCATGTGCGTCACCCCGGACAGCGGCAGGACCTCGTGCGGACGGCCGGCGGCCAGCAGGGCGGAGGACAGCCGCAGGGAGTGGGCGACCACCACGTTGTCGTCCGCCAGGCCGTGGATGATCATCATCGGGCGGTGCGGCTCGGCCGGCTCGACCAGGCCCGCGTCGTCCACCAGCGAGTTGCGCCGGTAGACCTCGGGCCGCTCGCCCGGGTCGCCGAGGTAGCGCTCCTGGTAGTGGGTGTCGTACAGCCGCAGGTCGGTGACCGGCGCTCCGACGACCGCCGCGTGGAAGACGTCCGGGCGGCGCAGTGCCGCGAGCGCCGCGAGATAGCCGCCGAAGGACCAGCCCCGGATCGCCACCCGGCCGAGGTCCAGCGGGAACCGTTCGGCGAGCGCGTGCAGCGCGGCGACCTGGTCCTCCAGCACGACGGCCGCGAGGTCGTCCCGGACCGACTTCTCCCAGCCCGGCGAACGCCCCGGGGTGCCGCGCCCGTCGGCGACGATCACCGCGAAGCCCTGGTCGGCGAACCACTGCGAGGTGAGGTGGGCGTTGTGTGCGGCGACCACCCGCTGGCCGTGCGGTCCGCCGTAGGGGTCCAGCAGGACCGGCAGGGGCGTGTCCCCGGGGTAGTCCCGCGGCATAAGCACGGCGCACGGAATTCGGCGTGCGCCCCCCTCGACCAGGGTCACCCGAGGGGACATACCGGGATCTTCGGCATATGACCGGACAGTGGCCACCGCCTTTCCGTCACGCAGCACCTGCACCCGGGCGCCGGGCCGATCCAGGCTCGTGGACACGAGCACCGTCACATCGCCCGCACGCGTCGCCGTGTGCACACCGGGCTCCTGGGACACACGCTCCACACCCAGTTCGTTCACGCGGTACACATGAACTTCGCCAATTTCCCCGGCATGTGCCTCGTGGCCGGTCGAGGCGGAAACCAGCACGTCGCTCTCGCCCACGTCCAGCACCGCCCGGATGTGCAACTGACCGCTGGTCAGGGGGCGTTCGCCGACCGCGAGCGCCCGGGTGCCACCCTCGTCCACGATGCGGACGAGCTGCCCTGAGGGGCTCCAGCAGGGCACCCCAGGGAAAAGTTCCAGCCAAATCGGATCTTCGTCGGCGTGCACCATCCGCGTGGCCCCGGTGTCCGGATCCACGGCCAGGAACAGCTGGCTCCGCTGGTCCCGCGCCTGCACCAGCAACAGCGGCGCACCGGCCGCTGACCAGTGCACACGCGCGAGATACGGATAGCGCTCCCGGTCCCAGCCGACCTCCGTGCGCTCCCCGTCGAGGCCGATCACGAACAGCCGCACGTCCGCGTTCGGGGTGCCGGCGGCCGGGTAGGCGACGTTAACCGGCTCACGCTCCGGGTGGGCCGGATCCGCGATCCACCACCGCTTCACCGGCGTGTCGTCCACGCGCGCCACGAGCAGCCGACGCCCGTCCGGCGCCCACCAGAAGCCCCGCGAACGCCCCATCTCCTCCGCCGCGATGAACTCGGCGAGGCCGTAGGCGATGTGCTCCGACTCCGGTTCCGCGAGGGCCCGGTCCTGCTCCCCGTCCGCGCCCACGACCCGCAGCGCACCCCGCGCGACGTACGCGACGTGCCGGCCGTCGGGGGCGGGACGCGGGTCGATCACCGGTCCCGGGACCCGGAGTTCACGCGTGGTGCCGGCCCGCAGCTCGGCTGTGAAAAGCCGCCCTGACAAGGCGAAAGACGCCAATTCCACGGCCGTGTCGGTGGCGTAGCCGACGATCCCGGCACCGCCTTCCCGGCTGCGTTCGCGGCGCGCCCGCTCCTGCGCGGACAGCTCCTCGGAGGCGCCGGCGAGGAGGGTGCGCGGATCGGCGGCCGGCCGCTCGGCGCCGTCCGGGAGATCGAGAACCCAAAGGGAGTTGGCCCGGTCGTCGCCGGAGCCGGAGCGGAGGAACGCGACACGCGAACCGTCGGGCGCCACGGTGAACGAACGCGGCGCGCCGAGCGTGAACCGCTGTGTCCGGGCGTGCCGTCGGGGGAAGGAGTCAGCCTCGGTCGTCATGCCTCGACCATATTGGCCATGCGCCCCCTTGTGCGGCCGTGCGCCGAGCGATGCGCGAGCACGCATAGTTATGATCACTACCGCTGTGTGGGTATGAACCCGCTGGCGTCCGTGTGGACTTGGTCAACTGATCCGGATCTGGCGATCTTTGGAGGTGAGCCGCCGTGGCACTCTCGATTTCGGCGGTGGTGCTGCTGGCGATCATCGTCTTCCTGCTGATCAAGAAGTCGGGGTTGAAGGGCGGGCACGCGCTCGTCTGCATGCTGCTCGGCTTCTATCTCGCCTCCTCGACCATCGCACCCACGATCAGCCAGCTGACGACGAACGTCGCGAGCATGATCGGCAGTATCAAGTTCTGAGGGGCCGGGAGGTCACCGCCGACGGCCTGCCGCGCTGCAAGAGCGCCGCGGCCTCGTAGGGTGGACCCCATGACGGAACTGCCCGACCGGCGTCTTCTCCTGGTGCACGCGCATCCGGACGACGAGTCGATCAACAACGGCGCGACCATGGCCCGGTACGCGGCCGAGGGGGTCCATGTGACCCTGGTCACCTGCACCCTCGGGGAGCGCGGCGAGGTCATTCCGCCCGAGCTGCGGCATCTGACCGGTGCCGCGCTGGGCCTGCACCGGCGTGGCGAGCTGGCCGGCGCCGTGCGTGCGCTCGGGGTGGGCGACGCCCGGCTGCTCGGCGGCGCGGGGCGGTACGGGGACTCCGGGATGATGGGCATCGCGGACAACGAGGACCCCGGGTGCTTCTGGCAGGCCGATGTCGATGAGGCCGCCGGGCGGCTCGCCGAGGTGATCCTCGACGTCCGGCCCCAGGTGCTCGTGACGTACGACGACAACGGCGGATACGGCCACCCGGACCACATCCAGGCCCACCGGGTCGCCATGCGCGCCGTCGAGCTGGCGGACGAGCGCGGGCACCGGATCGCGAAGGTCTACTGGAACCGCGTCCCGCGCTCCGTCGCCGAGGCCGCCTTCGAGCGGCTCCAGGAGGAGCTGTCCGCACTGCCGTTCGACAAGAGCGCGTCCCTGGCCGACGTGCCGGGTGTCGTGGACGACGAGCGGATCACCACCGCCGTCGACGGCGCGCCGTACGCCGCCGCCAAGGCCGCCGCGATGCGCGCCCACGTCACCCAGATCGAGGTGGCCGAGCCGTACTTCGCGCTCTCCAACGAGCTCGCCCAGCCGCTGTTCACCACCGAGTACTACGAGCTGGTGCGCGGCACGGCCGAGCCCGGGGAGAGCGACCTGTTCGCGGGCGTCGAGGGGGCGGGGGCATGAGCAACTCGGGACAGGGACCGATGCTCGCCCAGCCGCTGCAACGGCCCTCCGCCGGACGCGTCGCCGCCTACGCCGGCCTCTTCCTGCTCGGTGCGGTCGTCGGTCTCGCCGGGACCCTGGTGCAGGCCGGCTGGTTCCCCGGCGGGCTGCTGCTCGCGCTCGTCGGCTCGGCCGGGCTGTTCCTCGGCGGTGCGTACGCCACCGGCGGGCGCGGCGGGGCCGTGGCGCCGGTGGCCGGCTGGATCATCGCCGTCATTCTGCTCACCACCTCGCGCCCCGAGGGCGACTTCCTGTTCAGTGCCGGGGGGTCCTCCTATCTCTTCCTGCTGGGTGGCATGGTGGTCGCTGTGATCTGCGCCACCATCGGCGCGGGGCGGCAACCTGGCGGCGGCCCCGCCCGACTTGGCAAGTGACGTACCACTTCGCCGTACCACGCACGTGCGAGTCCGGTGTGGGTTTCCTCAGCGGTCATGGGATAAGCGCCAGAAGTGGCCAGTATGGTGGTGCGCGCCGCCGAGCCGCCCGCGAGGTCGTAACGGGCGGTGGAGCCAACTGGGAGAACCTGCCTTGAGTCGTGAAACTGACACTCCGTCCTCCGGGCCCAACGGGCGTGGGGGAGCCGCATACCCCTCCGGCACGCCGCCGTACGGGACCCCCATGGCTACCGATGACGGTTCGGGTGCGGGCCGTTCGGGCACGCAGCCGGAGGAGAAGAAGACCGAGACCACGCTGACGACCCGGATCCGGATCAACATCCCCGGATCCCGGCCGATTCCGCCGGTCGTCGTGCGCAAACCCGTCGGCGACACCGACGCCGGTGAGGACGCGCCCGCCGCCGACACGCGGCCCGCGGCCGAGCGCCCGGCCGCCGAGGCCCCTGCCGCGCCGCCGGCCCAGGCCGACGAGAAGGCCAGCGACTGGTTCGCACCCCGCAAGTCCTCGGCCCCCAAGGGCGGTCCGGGCGGCGGAACCCAGGGCGGTTCCACCGGTACGGGTGGCGCCACGGGTGCACCGGCCGCCCGTCCGGGTGGTGCGGGAGCGTCCGGTACGACGGGTACCACCGGCGCACGCTCCGGCGGCGGCCGTCCCGGCGGCGTCGTCGGCTCCATGAGCGTCCCCGGCGCCACCCGCTCCGGCACCACGAACGGCGCGGGCCTGCCCGGCGCCACCGGCGGCCCCGTCGCGCCCGGACATGGCGGCGGCACCGGCTCCTTCGACGTGACCGAGGCGCTGAACGCGGGCCCGCTGGCGGGCGGTTCCCGCCCCGGCCCGGCCGCGAACGCCGAATCCCGCCGCGACGAACTGCCGTACTTCTCGGAGAACGGCGGCCAGGACACCTACGGCGGTGCGGGCGCCCCCGGACACGACGGCTTCGGCACGGGCGCGAGCGGTGCCAACGGGCACGGCGGCGCCAGCGGCCTGGGCGGTCCGAACGGCCCCGGCGGCCTGGGCGGCGGCCCGGCCGGCCCCACCAGCGGCCCCGTCACCGGCGACGGCGCCCTCGCCCCGTCGGCCGGCGGCCCCCGCCCGGGCGGCGACCCGTTCGCGGCCCCGGGCAGTGGCGGCCGGAGCACTCCGCCGCCGCGCAGCGCCCTCGCTGACCTGGACGGTTCGGCGGTGCCCGGCGCTCCGGCGGCTCCTCAGGGTGGTCCCGGCGGGCTCGGCCCCGGCGGTGGGCTCAGCGACGACACCGCGATCCTCACCCCGCAGAAGCCGGCCCCCGAACCGGGCACCCCCGGCTACCGCCGTGCCGACAACGTCTCCGGACACACCGTCACCAGCGGCATCCCGGTCGTCCCGAGCGGCGGCAACCCCCCGTTCGGCGGCGCCGGGAACCGGACCGACCCGGCCGCCGTGCCGGAGCCGGCCCCCGCGCCGAAGCCCAAGGCGAAGGCCGCGCCGAAGAAGAAGGGCCGCAGCAAGCTGGTGCTGCTCGGCGTCGGTGTGGTCGTCGTCGCGGGCGGTGCCTACGGCGCCGGACTGCTGATGAACCACACCGACGTGCCCAAGGGCACCACCGTGCTCGGCGTCGACATCGGCGGCGGCACCCGCGACGACGCCGTCAAGAAGCTCGACGACGCGTTCGGCAGCCGGGTGAACAAGCCGCTGAAGCTCACCGTGGACGGCAGGACGGTGACCCTCGCGCCGGAGAACGCGGGGCTCCAGTTCGACTTCCAGGCCACCGTCGGCAAGGCCGCGACCAGCGACTACAACCCCGTCCACGTCATCGGCTCGCTCTTCGGGCAGAAACGTGTGATCGCGCCCGAGATGCCGGTGGACGAGGAGAAGCTCCAGGCCGCCCTTCAGCAGGCCGGCGGCGGCTCCGGCCTCTCGTCCGACGGCACCATCAGGTTCGAGGCGGGCCGGGCCGTCGCCGTCTACGGCAAGGCGGGCAAGGGCATCGACGCGGCCTCCGCGACCAAGGCGGTCGAACAGGCCTACCGCACGGCCGTGGAGACGGACACCGCGGCCCCGGTCGCCGTCCCGACGGCCACGCGGCAGCCGACGGTGCCGAACGCCGAGGTCGACCGCGAGATGAAGGAGTTCGCGGAGCCGGCGATGTCGGGCAAGGTGACGGTGATGACGGACGCCGCGCACTCGATTCTGATGAGCCCGCAGAAGTCGCTGTGGAAGTTCCTCAGGGTGAAGGCCGTCAACGGCAAGCTGGTCGACAGTCCCGACACGGCCGCTCTGCAGCAGCTCTACGGCAACGCCTTCAACGGCGTGCTCATCACCCGCGGCAACGGCAAGAAGACGCCGGTCACGCCGCAGGACGTGTACGGCGCCCTGCGCCAGGCGCTGATGAGCAGGACCAACCGGGTCGCGGTCATCTCGACCAACCCCAGTTAGTCACGCGGCACATGGAGGGGCGCCGGTGCGGACACCGGGCGCCCCTTCGCCGTGCCCGTCTCCCGGCACCGCCGTGCCTGTCACCCGATCCGCATGACATCTGTCATCCGCCTCTCAGGACCGCCGACACTGCCGGGCCCGGCGCCCGTTCGGCGAGCATGGGGGCATGACAACGACTGCGGCACCGGCCACCGCCACACCGGTGGTCGGCTTCGACCAGGTGACCAAGACGTACGGCAGTGTGCGGGCCGTGGACGGGCTCTCCCTGGCCCTGCACCCCGGCGAGACCGTCGCCCTCCTCGGCCCGAACGGGGCCGGCAAGTCCACCACCCTCGATCTGCTCCTCGGTCTGAAGAACGCCGACAGCGGCACGGTGAACGTGTTCGGCACCAGCCCGCGCGAGGCCATCGTCGCCGGGCGCGTCGGCGCCATGCTCCAGAGCGGCGGCCTGATGGACGAGGTCACCGTCGGCGAGATGGTGAAGCTGGCCTGCTCGCTGCACCCGAAGCCGTACAAGGCCGCCGAAGTGATGGCCCGCGCGGGCATCACGCAGATCGCGGACCGCAAGGTCAACAAGCTCTCCGGCGGACAGGCCCAGCGCGTCCGCTTCGCCCTCGCGACCGCCGGCGACAGCGACCTGATCATCCTGGACGAGCCGACCACCGGCATGGACGTCTCCGCCCGCCAGGCCTTCTGGGCCACCATGCGCGAGCAGGCCGACCAGGGCCGTACGGTCCTCTTCGCCACCCACTACCTCGAAGAGGCCGACGCGATCGCCGACCGGGTGCTCGTGCTGCACCGCGGCCGGCTCCTCGCCGACGGCACCGCCGCCGAGATCAAGGCCAAGGCCGGCGCCCGCCGCATCGCCTTCGACCTGGAGGGCGCCGTCGACGAGGCCGCCCTGCGCGCCCTGCCGTTCCTCACCTCGATCACTGTGTCCAACGGCGGCTCCGCCGCGGGGTCCGGGCAGACCGTCCGCATCCAGTCGTCCGACGCCGACGCCACCGTCCACGCCCTGTACGGCCTCGGCGTCTACCCCCGCAACCTCGAAGTCGCCGGCCTCGGCCTGGAGCAGGCCTTCGTCGCCATCACGGAGGCCGAGGAGGCCAAGCAGTCATGAACGCCCTGATCAAGCTGGAACTGATCCGCTCCTTCCGCAACAAGAAGTTCCTGTTCTTCTCGGTGCTCTATCCCTCGATCATCTACCTGATCTTCTCCAGCAGCTCCGGCTCGGACCAGAAGGTCGACGGCACCGGCCTGACCGTCGCCACCTACCTGATGGTCTCCATGGCCTCCTTCGGCGCCTTGACCGCCGTCCTCATGGGCAGCAGCGAGCGCATCGCCAAGGAGCGCGAGAACGGCTGGGTGCGGCAGCTGCGCCTGACCCCGCTGCCCGGGCGCGGCTACGTCCTCGCCAAGACCGCCGGCGCCGCCGTGGTGAGCCTGCCGTCGATCGTCGTGGTCTTCGCGGTCGCCGCCGCGATCAAGCACGTACGGCTGGACGCCTGGCAGTGGCTCGCGCTCACCGGCATCATCTGGGCCGGCAGCCTGGTCTTCGCCGCGCTCGGCGTCGCCATCGGCTACGTCGCCTCCGGGGACGCGGTGCGGCCCATCACGATGATCATCTACTTCGGTCTGTCGATCCTCGGCGGCCTCTGGATGCCGACGACGACCTTCCCGAAGATCATGCAGGACATCGCGAAGTGGCTGCCCACGCACGCGTACGCTGCTCTCGGGCGGGCGATCGAGCAGAGCCAGGCCCCGCACGCGACCGACGTCGCCCTCCTCGCCGGCTACTTCGTCCTGTTCGCGGGCGGCGCGGCGTGGCTGTACCGGAAGGACACGCTGAAGGCGTGAGCACCATGGCGGAAGAACGGCGGGCCGGCGACGGGCCGGAGACCCAGGTACGGATCGGCCAGACGCCCCGGGGGCGGCGCGAGGTGCAGGTCAAGGCGCTGTGGATCGGCGTCTGGCTGGTCTTCCTCAGCTCACCGATCCACGACCTGGCCTCGGGCCACCACACCCGGGGCGCCACCGTGGCCGGCGCCCTCGGGCTCACCGCGTTCGTCGGCGCCTATCTGACGCTGGTCTTCCGGAACATGGGCCGGCCCTTCGACCCGCCGTTCGTCGTCACGCTGCTCGCGGTGATGGGCGTCCTCGCCCCGCTGCTCGGCTACACCCTCGGCGACGCCTGGGTCGGACTGTTCGTCTACGTCTCGGTGGCCTGCGGGGCGACCTTGCCCCCACGCATCGCGGCCTGGGCGATCCCGGCGACCGCCGTGGCGATGTACCTCGTCCAGTGGCACAACGGCCACCTCGCCTGGGACGACTCCCTGCTCCTCGTCTTCCTCATCGGCTTCGCGATGGTCGGGGTGGGCCAACTCGTCCGTACCACCATCGAGTTGCGCAAGGCCCGGGCCACCGTCGCCCACCTCGCCGCCAACGAGGAGCGCCTGCGCCTCGCCCGTGACCTGCACGACCTGCTCGGCCACTCCCTCTCGCTGATCACGCTGAAGAGCGAGCTGGCCGGCCGGATGCTGCCCGAGCACCCCGACAAGGCGGCCCAGCAGGTCGCGGACATCGAGCAGGTCAGTCGGCAGGCGCTGGTCGACGTGCGGGAGGCCGTCACCGGCTACCGGCGGCCCCGGCTCGCCGCCGAACTCGCCGGCATCCAGGTCGCCCTGACCGCCGCCGGCGTCATCGCCGACGTGCCCGCCGAACCCGACCTCACCGGCGTCCCGGAGAAGTCCGAGTCCGCGCTCGCCTGGGCGCTGCGCGAGGCGGTCACCAACGTGGTCCGGCACAGCGGCGCCGACCGCTGCCTCGTCCAGCTCACCCACCGGCAGACCCTCGACGGGCCGGTCCTCGAACTCTCCGTCGAGGACAACGGATCCGGCGGCGTCGGGAGCGTCCCGGGCAACGGTCTGACCGGGCTCACCGAGCGGCTGGAGAAGGCCGGCGGCAGCCTGGAGGCGGGCCGTGCGGGGCACGGCTTCCGGCTCGTCGCCCGCGTCCCCACGGCCCTTTCGGGGGACGTAGGATCCGGGGCATGACGCGCACGATCAAGGTCCTGCTGGCCGAGGACCAGTCGATGGTCCGTGAGGCACTGGCCGCGCTGCTCGGCCTGGAGGCGGACATCGAGGTCGTCGCCCAGGTCGCGCGCGGGGACCAGGTGCTCGCCGCCGTCGGCGCGCACGGGGTGGACGTGGCCCTGCTCGACATCGAGATGCCCGGCTGCACCGGCATCGAGGCGGCCGCCCGGGTGCACCGGGAGTTTCCGCAGGTCAAGCTGGTCGTCCTGACCACCTTCGGCCGGCCCGGCTATCTGCGCAGCGCCATGGAGGCGGGCGCCGACGCCTTCCTCGTCAAGGACGCCCCGGCCGCCCAGCTCGCCGAGGCGATCCGCAAGGTGCTCGCCGGTGAGCGGGTCATCGACCCGACCCTCGCCGCCGCCGCGCTCGCCGAGGGCGCCAACCCCCTCACCGAGCGCGAACGCGAGGTGCTGCGCGCGGCGGCCGACGGCGCGACCAACGCCGAACTGGCCAGGACCCTGCACCTCTCCCAGGGCACGGTCCGCAACTACCTCTCCACCGCCATCCAGAAGCTGGCGGTGCGCAACCGCGCCGAGGCGGTACGGACGGCCCGGGAGAAGGGGTGGCTGTGAGCGCGCCCGGCCGGCACGTCAGTTGAGCATGGCCCGCGCGGTGTGCGCCTGTTCCCGCACCTTGCGGGCGGCCGGTTCGTCGACTACCTCGATCAGTTCGGCGTAGGCGTCCAGTTCCGCCGCGCCCGAGACGAACTCGCCGCGCTGCACCAGCAGTTGGCCCCGTTCGTAGCGCAGCCGGGCCGGGTGCGACGGCACCAGCAGCGCCAGTTCCACGGCCCACAGCGCCACGTCCGACCGCTCGGGCCGGGCGGCGGCCCAGGCCCGTATGTTGTTCAGGACGCGCTGCACGACCTCCAGCGGCGGCGCGGGCTCCAGCACGGCGGGATCCAGCGGCGCTCCCGTCGCCCCGACCACGAGCAGCTCCGCGTCGGTCCCGGTCAGCACCCGCCCGCCCTCGAAGGGATCGGCCAGCACCTGCTCCCGCGCCGCGCCGAACCCCACCACGAAGTGCCCCGGCAGCGCGACCCCGTACACCGGGGCACCCGCCCGCCGGGCGACCTCCAGCCACACCACCGACAGCAGGATCGGCAGCCCGCGCCGGCGCCGCAGCACCTCGTGCAGCAGCGAGGACTCCAGCCGCTGGTAGTCGCCGGGCGTGCCGTGGAACGCGTAGCACCCGCCGAGCAGCCGCTGTACGGCCTCCGCCCAGGCGCGCGGCCCGCCCGGCCGGTACGGCAGCTCGCCCGCCAGCCGGTCCAGCTCCAGCTGCGCGGTGTCGATCCCGGTCTCGTCCAGCGAGCCGTCCGCCGCGGCGCCGATCAGCAGGCACAGCGCGGACAGGTCCGGCCGCTCGGCGCGCGCCTCCTCGGCGAACCTGCGGCGCAGCTCGGCGGCGCGCTCCGGCGGCGGCGGATACGGCGGCGGCAGGTGCGGGTGCGGCATGACGGGCTCAGACCCTTCCACGGCGCTCGCCCGGTGCGTCCGGCGCCCGGTAGTGGTGGTAGGTGTGGTGCGGCGTGAAGCCCAGCGCGGCGTACAGCGCCCGCGCGCCCTCGTTGTCCGTCTCGACCTGCAGCCAGGCCGCCGACGCGCCCTCGTCCAGCGCCCGCCGGGCCAGCGCGGCCATCACCTCCGTGGCGAGCCCCTGGCGGCGCCGGGCGGGGTCCACCTCGACGGCGGCGAACCCGGCCCACCGCCCGTCCACGACGCACCGCCCGATCGCGGCCGGCGGCGCGACAGCGTCTCCTGTGTCCCCCGGCACGGTCGCGAACCACACCGAGGGTCCTGTGCCGAGCACCCGCAGGGCCACCTCGCTCACTCCCTTGCGCTGGTACCGGGCGAGCCACGCCTCGTCCGCCTCCCGGGCCAGGGCCACACCCGCGCCCTCGGCCCGGTCCGCGACCGGCGCCAGGGCGCCGGTCCACACCTCGGCGCTCACCTCCCGCACCCAGCCGCGCCGCTCCAGCTCCGCGCAGAGCAGCTCCTGTGTGCCCTCGGCGCCGGTGGCGGTCTGGACGTAGGCGGGCAGACCACGCTCGCCGTACCAGCGTCGTACGGCATCCAGGGCCGCGTCGAGGGGAAGCCCCGGATCGCCGAGCGGCAGCACGCTGTTGGCCCGCCGGGTGAATCCGGAAGCCGCCCGCAGCTCCCACTGGCCGAGCCGTTCGCTCTCCACGGGCTGCCAGCCGCGCGCGCCGACGCGGGCCAGCTCCTCGTACGAGGCGGCGGGGCCCCGGCGGCGCGCGGGCGCCGCGGGCACGACCTTGGCCGCTACCACGGAGGCTTCCGCGATGCGGACGCTCTCCCCGTTCCGTCGTGTGATCATGAGCACGCCATCAGTCCATGATGTGAGAACCCCCACCGTGTCGGTGAACTTCTCCGATCCGGCTCCAGGCGCTTCCAAGCGCCGCACAGAGACGCGTTTTCCCACGTCAGCAGGGGTAATGCGGACCACCAGACGTCCTGCCGCCGAGATTTCCACTGGTCAGTTCACCCCTCCTGTTCGGATCATGCTCCGGAACGGAGATACTAGGGGCGGGCATCGACGACGCCGCGCTCCCGCGCGCCAGGCGGCGGAGCCTGAGGAGGCCCGCCAGCGCCCTATCGAGGAGGAACGACAGCGTGACCTACGTCATCGCAGAGCCTTGTGTCGATCTCAAGGACAAGGCGTGCATCGAGGAGTGCCCGGTCGACTGCATTTACGAGGGCCAGCGGTCCTTGTACATCCACCCGGACGAATGCGTCGACTGTGGCGCCTGTGAACCGGTCTGCCCGGTCGAGGCGATCTTCTACGAGGACGACGTGCCGGAGGAGTGGAAGGACTACTACAAGGCGAACGTCGAGTTCTTCGACGAGCTGGGCTCGCCCGGCGGTGCCAGCAAGCTGGGTCTGATCGAGCGTGACCACCCGTTCGTCGCCGCGCTGCCGCCGCGGGCCGGCGAAGAGTAATCCCGCGAGCGTCCCGCGCTTCGCATCGCCTCGGTCCCGTACGGCCCCGATCACGCCGCACGGGACCGAGGCGTTTGCCGCACCGTACGAAAGTGAGCCTGATTCCCGTGTCCGCAGTCTCCGACCGGCTCCCCACCTTTCCCTGGGACAAGCTGGAGCCGTACAAGAAGACGGCAGCCGCGCACCCCGGCGGGATCGTCGACCTCTCCGTGGGCACCCCGGTCGACCCGGTGCCCGAGCTGATCCAGAAGGCCCTGATCGACGCGGCCGACTCCCCGGGCTACCCGACCGTGTGGGGTACCCCGGCGCTGCGCGACGCGATCACCGGCTGGCTGGAGCGCCGCCTCGGCGCCCGCGACGTCACCCACCGCCACGTCCTGCCGGTGGTCGGCTCCAAGGAGCTGGTGGCCTGGCTGCCGACCCAGCTCGGCCTCGGCCCGGGCGACACGGTGGCCTACCCGCGCCTCGCCTACCCGACCTACGAGGTGGGCGCCCGCCTGGCCCGCGCCGCGTACGAGGTCTACGACGACCCGCGCGACCTGGACCCGGCGGACCTGAAACTCCTCTGGCTGAACTCCCCGTCGAACCCGACCGGCAAGGTGCTCGCCAAGGAGGACCTGACGAGCATCGTCGCCTGGGCCCGCGCGCACGGCGTCCTGGTCGTCTCCGACGAGTGCTACCTGGAGCTGGGCTGGGAGGCCGACCCGGTCTCGGTCCTGCACCCGGACGTCAACGGCGGCTCGTACGACGGCATCCTGGCCGTGCACTCGCTCTCCAAGCGCTCCAACCTGGCGGGCTACCGCGCGGCCTTCGTCGCCGGTGACCCGGCCGTCCTCGGCCCGCTGCTGGAGATCCGCAAGCACGGCGGCATGATGACCTCGGCGCCGACCCAGGCGGCCGTCGTGGCCGCCCTCGGCGACGACGCGCACGTGCACGAGCAGCGCGAGCGCTACGCCGCCCGCCGCGCGGCCCTGCGCACGGCCCTGCTCGGCCACGGCTTCCGCATCGAGCACAGCGAGGCCAGCCTCTACCTGTGGGCCACGCGGGGCGAGTCCTGCTGGGACACGGTCGCCCACCTGGCGGGCCTGGGCATCCTGGTGGCCCCGGGCGACTTCTACGGCGAGGCGGGCGAGCACTTCGTCCGCGTGGCCCTGACGGCGACCGACGAGCGGATCCGCGCGGCGGTGGAGCGCCTGTAGCCGCGTGCCGTACACGCACGACGAAGGGGTGGGGGGGGGGCCCGCCCCCCCCCCCCGGGGTGGGATGCGCCCGCGCCCCCCCCCCCCCCCCACATTACACCCCCGGGGGTTAAACCGTATCCCCCCCCCCCCCGCCCCCCCCGGGGCCCCGCCGCGGGTCGCCGGGGGGGGGTGGCGCGCTTGTCGCGGCGTGCCGACCACGCACTACTATGGGGGCGGGGGCGCCCGCCCCCCGCACCCCTTCGTCGTGTGGGGGTCAGCTCAGCGGCAGACCCTGAACCGGCAGGTTGGACGCCGGCAGGGTGCCGCCCTTCGTCGCGCCGGACGCGGCGTCCCCGAGGACGTTCCCGGCCGTCCCGGCCGCGCTGCCCGCGGCCTGCTGGGCCACCGGGGCCGCCTTCTTCAGACCGCCGCCGGCGGCCTGGCCCGCGGCCGGAACCGCCGTGCCGACCACCCGGCCGCCCGCGTTGCCGGCGAGCGTGGTGGCGTTCTGTGCGGCACCGTCGGCGGTGTTGGCGAGCTGCGACGCGTCCACGGCGGACATGCCACTCAGGTTCGGGGCCACCGTGGGCTGGCTGGGGGCCGCGCTGGCGGAGCCGGCCGCACCGACCCCGGCTGCCGCTCCCGCTGCGACGAGCAGCGCGGTACGGGCGATCCGGCGGGTCAGAGGGAGGGACATGATGCTCCATTCGACGGGAGAGAACGGTGTTGGTCCGGGCTCGGGTCCGGGCTCGGACGCCGTGACTACCGCTCGAAGCCCGCGAAGGTTGCGGACGCCTCGGGTAACGAATGGATAACGCATCGCATAATCAGGTGTGGATAAAAACGGGCAAAGGGCGTCGCCCTGAAAACGGCGCAGAATCCTTACACCCTTTGATTTCCAAGGGTTCTCGCGTCCGGTGGGGAATCGGGCCGCCCGGCGCGGTGAACCGCGGCACGAGCAACCCTCAGGAGTGACCCCCCGTACTACTGTCCGGTCACGATCCGGACGACCCCCGTGGACTGCTCCGCCCCGCCGGCCCCGTCCGACGCGACCGGTTTCCACTGGCTGTCGCTGCTCCCGGCGGCCCACTCGCGCCCGGCGTACGACACCCGCTGGATGTGCAGCGCCGAGGAGTTCGCCACCGCCCACTGGGCGAGCTGCCAGCCCCGCTGCCGCTCCCCGTACCCGCCCGCGTCGGTCCGCTGACCCTCGGACACCGGAACGGTCACCGTCCGCCCCTGCGCGGTCGCGGTCACGCTCGGCGAGGGAGACGGCGAGGGCACCGGGACGCCGCCCACCTCCGCACCGGTCTCCTGGAGCGCGTCGCGCCCGAAGTCCCGTACCAGCGCGCTGCGTACGGCGTCCGGACCGGTCGCCGAGACCCCGGACCGCGGGCGGCCGTCACAGGTCAGCGTGGCCGACGCGGTCCCGGTCAGGGACGCCGCCAGCAGCGTGGCGTCCGGCTCGTGCTTGGCGTACGCCTCCGGGTAGCCGCTGCGCTGCACCCGCTGTGCCGCCACCGTCAGGGGCAGGCCGGTGTAGTCCGGCACCTTCGCCAGGTGTGCGTAGAAGATGCCCGCCGCGTACGCCGGGTCCATGATCTGCTCCTCGGTGCCCCAGCCCTGCGAGGGCCGCTGCTGGAACAGGCCGAGCGAATCCCGGTCGCCGTGCTGGATGTTGCGCAGCCCCGACTCCTGGATGGCCGTGGCCAGCGCGATCGCCACGGCCCGCTCGGGCATGTGGCGGCCGGTGCCGACGGCCGCGATCGTCGCCGCGTTCTGCGCCTGCTCCGGCGAGAACTCGTACGACGTCCCGTCGGCGTCGGCCGACACCACCTTGCAGCCGTGCGCCCCGCCGCCTCCGGTGACGTACTGCACCACGAGGTAGGCGGCGACGCCGCAGAGGACCAACAGGGCCGCGGAGAAACGGAAAAGACGGCCGCGACGCTTGATACGAGTGGGGGACGGCTCTGACACGCGTACAAGGTACTGGAGCCCCGTCCGGTCCCCACGGGGGGTCCGGGCAGTGCCGTCGACCAGGCCGGAGCAGCGCGGGGAACCCGGCGGTCGCGGGTGACGCGTTAGGGTCGCGGACATGGCCGACACCTCGCTTGACCTCACGCTCGACGCCGCCGCGCTCACCGCGCAACTCGTGGACCTCCGCTCCGAGAGCGGCACCGAGAAGCCGCTCGCGGACGCGATCGAGACCGCCCTGCGCGCCCTGCCGCACCTCACGGTCGACCGCCACGGCAACAACGTGATCGCCCGGACGAACCTGGGCCGCGCCGAGCGCGTCATCCTGGCCGGCCACATCGACACCGTCCCGATCGCGGACAACGTCCCCTCGCGCCTGGACGAGGACGGCGTGCTGTGGGGCTGCGGCACCTGCGACATGAAGTCCGGCGTCGCGGTGCAGCTGCGCATCGCGGCCACGGTCCCCGCCCCCAACCGCGACCTGACCTTCGTCTTCTACGACAACGAGGAGGTCGCCGCCGACCTCAACGGCCTCAGGCACGTCGCCGAGGCCCACCCGGAGTGGCTGGAGGGCGACTTCGCCGTTCTGCTGGAGCCCTCCGACGGCCAGGTCGAGGGCGGCTGCCAGGGCACGCTGCGGGTGCTGCTGAAGACCGAGGGCGAGCGGGCCCATTCGGCGCGCTCCTGGATGGGCTCCAACGCCATCCACGCGGCCGCCCCCATCCTCGCCCGCCTCGCCTCCTACGAGCCCCGGTGGCCGGTCATCGACGGCCTGGAGTACCGCGAGGGCCTCAACGCGGTCGGCATCAGCGGCGGGGTCGCGGGCAACGTCATCCCCGACGCGTGCGTGGTGACGGTCAACTTCCGCTACGCCCCCGACCGCACCGAGGAGGAGGCAATCGCGCACGTCCGCGAGGTCTTCGCCGACTGCGGGGTCACGGAGTTCGTGATCGACGACCACAGCGGCGGCGCGCTGCCCGGCCTGTCCCACCCGGCCGCGGCGGCCTTCATCGAGGCGGTGGGCGGCACCCCGCAGCCGAAGTACGGCTGGACCGACGTGTCCCGCTTCTCCGCGCTCGGCGTCCCCGCCGTGAACTACGGCCCGGGCAACCCGCACTTGGCGCACAGGCGTGACGAGCGGGTGGAGACGGCCAAGATCCTCGCGGGCGAGGAGCGCCTGCGGAACTGGCTGACGGCGTAGGAACCGCCGGTGCCGGACCGGACATGCGCACGTCCCCCCTCCGTAACCCGAAGCGATCTAGTCTGAGATCGAACTACCCGCAAGTGGAGGGAGCGCACATGCCTACCGGCAACCCTGAGGGAAAGAAGATCCCGCCGGACGAGCAGCGCCTGGGCCCGGTCCTCCGACGTCGCGGGCAGGTGATCCCGAGCACCACCGACCAGCGGCTGCTGGACGAGCGCGCCCCCACGGACTGGGTCCACACCGACCCCTGGCGGGTCCTGCGGATCCAGTCGGAGTTCATCGAGGGCTTCGGCACACTCGCCGAACTCCCGCCCGCGATCAGCGTGTTCGGCTCGGCGCGCACCCCGGTGGACTCGCCGGAGTACGACGCGGGCGTCCGGCTCGGCCGGGGCCTGGTGGAGGCGGGTTGGGCGGTGATCACGGGCGGCGGCCCGGGCGCCATGGAGGCGGCCAACAAGGGCGCCTGCGAGGCCGGCGGCACCTCCGTCGGCCTCGGCATCGAGCTGCCCTTCGAGCAGGGCCTGAACCCCTACGTCGACATCGGTCTGAACTTCCGCTACTTCTTCGTCCGCAAGATGATGTTCGTGAAGTACGCGCAGGGCTTCGTGGTCCTGCCCGGCGGTCTCGGCACCCTGGACGAACTCTTCGAGGCCCTGACCCTCGTCCAGACCCAGAAGGTCACCCGCTTCCCGATCGTCCTCTTCGGCAGCGAGTACTGGGGCGGCCTCGTCTCCTGGCTCCGGAACACCCTGGTCGCCCAGGGCAAGGCCGCGGAGAAGGACCTCCTCCTCTTCCACGTCACGGACGAGGTGTCGGAGGCGGTGGCCCTGGTCTCCAAGGAGGCGGCCCGCTAGGGCCTGTCGTCGGGCGGGCCGGTCAGGCCAGGCCGCGGCGGGCCACCGCGGGAGGGCGGTGGCCCGCGATGGAGGCGACCATGTCCAGCACCTGACGGGTCTCGGCGACCTCGTGGACCCGGTACACCTGCGCCCCGAGCCACGCCGACACCGCCGTCGTCGCCAGCGTGCCGATCAGCCGTTCCTTCACCGGGCGGTCCAGGGACTCGCCCACGAAGTCCTTGTTGGACAGCGAGACCAGGACCGGCCAGCCCGTCGCGACCATCTCGGGCAGCCGCCGCGTCGCCTCCAGGCTGTGCCGGGTGTTCTTGCCGAAGTCGTGCCCCGGGTCGATCAGCACCGACTCCCGCGGCACACCCAGCGACACCGCCCGCTCCGCCAGAGCGACCGTCACGTCCAGGATGTCGGCCATGACGTCGTCGTACGTCACCCGGTGCGGGCGCGTACGGGGCTCGACGCCACCCGCGTGCGTGCACACCAGGCCCGCCCCGTACCGCGCCGCGACCTCCGCCAGGGCGGGGTCGACCCCGCCCCACGCGTCGTTCAGCAGATCCGCGCCCGCCGCGCACACCGCCTCGCCGACCGAGGCCCGCCAGGTGTCCACGCTGATGATCACGTCGGGGAAGCGCCGCCGGACCTCCGCCACGAAGCCGACCGTGCGCCGCGCCTCCTCCTCGGCCGTGACCTCCTCGCCCGGCCCGGCCTTCACCCCGCCGACGTCGACGATCGCGGCACCCTCGGCCACCGCCTGCTCCACGCGCGCGAGGGCGGGCTCGTCACGGAACGTGGCCCCCTGGTCGTAGAAGGAGTCGGGGGTCCGGTTCACGATCGCCATGATCACCGGCTCGTGCGCCCCGAATTCCCGCTTGCCCAGCCTGAGCATTCGCTGTGACCTCTCCCAGAACGTCCCGCAGTACGGCCGCCTGCGACCCTAACTGTCGGACTCGCATGGCACGATCGGACCCTGACAGTTTCTGTGTCCGGCAGAGAGCGTGGGGCCCTGGCGATGGTGATGTTCTTGTTCCTGGTCGTCGCGCTGGCCGTCGTGGTCGCCGCGGTGACACTCGCCGTGGTGGGCGGCGGCGAGAGCGCCCCGCTGCCCGAGGTGGCGCCGGAGCGGCTCCAGGACCCGCTGCCCCCGGACCGCCCGGTGGACCGTGCCGACGTGGAGAGCCTGCGCTTCCCGCTCGCCCCGCGCGGCTACCGCATGGCGGACGTCGACGACGCCCTCGGCCGCCTCGGCGCCGAGCTGGCCGAGCGCGACGCCCGCATCGCCGACCTGGAGTCGGCGCTCGCCGGCGCCAGAGCCGCCGCGGCACACGTCCACCTGGAGAAGCCCGAACACCCGCAGGAGGGGCGATGAGCGACGGAACCGCCCTCGCCGGACCCGACGGCGCCCTGCGCTGCCCCTGGGCCCTGTCCACCGAGGACTACGTGTCGTACCACGACGAGGAGTGGGGCCGCCCGGTCCACGGCGACGACGCCCTCTTCGAGCGGCTCAGCCTGGAGGCCTTCCAGTCGGGCCTGTCCTGGATCACGATCCTGCGCCGCCGCCCGGGCTTCCGGACGGCCTTCGCGGGCTTCCGCATCGAGAAGGTCGCCGCCTTCACGGACGACGACCGCGAGCGGCTGCTGGCGGACGAGGGCATCATCCGCAACCGCGCCAAGATCGACGCCACGCTCGCCAACGCGCGCGTGCTCGCCGACTGGGCGCAGGGGGAGCTGGACGAGCTGATCTGGTCCCACGCCCCGGACCCGGCCGGCCGCCCCGCCCCGAAGACCCTCGCCGACGTTCCGGCCGTCACCCCGCAGTCCACGGCCCTGTCCAAGGCCCTGAAGAAGCGCGGACTGAAGTTCGTCGGCCCGACGACGGCGTACGCGCTCATGCAGGCGTGCGGGCTGGTCGACGACCACTTGGAGGCCTGCGTGAGCCGCACCGGTCCGCACGCCCGCTGACCGCTCACCGGCCCAGGTACGTGGGCTTCTCCTTCTTCACGAAGGCCTGCACGGCGATCGCGTGGTCCTCGGACTGCCCGGCCCTGGCCTGGAGCTCGTCCTCCTTCTCCAGCGTCTGCGCCAGCGAGTGCGACAGCCCGTAGGCCACCGCCTCCTTGAGCGCCGCGTACGCCACCGTCGGCCCCTCGGCCAGCGCCCGCGCCACCTTCTCGGCCTCCGCGCGCAGTTCGGCCGCCGGTGCGACCCGGTTGGCGATGCCCAGCTCCAGCGCGTCCTGCGCGCTGATGCTGCGCGGGAAGAGCAGCAGGTCGGTGGCGCGGCCCGGGCCGATCGCCCGGGGCAGGGTCCAGGAGACGCCGGAGTCGGCGGTCAGCGCGACGCCCGCGAAGGACGTGTTGAAGGCGGCCGTGTCGGCGACCACCCGGTAGTCCGCGGCGAGCGCGAAGCCGAGGCCGGCCCCGGCCGCGACGCCGTTCACCCCGGCGACCACCGGCTTCGGCGCCCCGGCGAGCGCCGCCACGATCGGGTTGTAGTGTTCCTTGACCGTGCTCATCGTCTGCCCGGCCCCCGTCTCGCGGTCGGACGCGAGCAGCCCGATGTGCTCCTTGAGGTCCTGGCCCACGCAGAACGCCCGCTCCCCGGCCGCGGTCAGCAGGATCGCTCGTACGGCCGTGTCCCCGGCCGCGGCTTCCGCCGCCTCCCGCAGGGCGACCTTGGTCGCGATGTTCAGCGCGTTCATCGCCTCGGGGCGGTTCAGCGTGATCGTCGCGAGTCCGTCGCTCACCTCGTAGAGCACGGTGTCTGCCATGGGACATCTTCCTCCGGGTCGCGGGTGACGTACCGCTCAGTACGTCGCGTACGAAGCACAGCATGGCGGAGATCACGGGCCAAGGGCCGGACCGGACGTGTGACCTGCGTCAAAGAAAAACGGAGCGGAGTCCGCCGGTGGGCGTCGGTGCGGTGGCGCAGTATCGCAGCCACATCCCCGAATTGAGTGGTTTTGCTCGCGCGCGTTGCCCAAGCGATGCCGACTGATGTTGGTCATCGGGTCCTGCCATGCGGGATAATGGCCGGGAAGCAATGTGTTCGATGCCGGTGTCGCGTGTCCGCTTCGGAACCGCGGGTGCCCTCCGAGGGCTCTCGGCAGACGATGAGCTGGTTTCAGGAAGGGGAACGAGCATGGCGGCCATGAAGCCGCGGACGGGCGATGGCCCGCTCGAGGTGACCAAGGAGGGGCGGGGCATCGTCATGCGCGTTCCGCTCGAAGGCGGCGGTCGGCTCGTCGTCGAGCTGACCCCTGACGAGGCCAAGGCGCTCGGTGAGGCCCTGGAGAAGGTCACCGTCTGAGGCGCCCGCGATCTTGTCCTTGCGCCTGCCCCGGCATCGTACGCAGTGCCGGGGCAGACGCATGCGCGGCCCCGTCGCCCGGCCCCGGCGGCCGGGTGCTCGCCGTGCTCACCTCTTGACGGCGCACAGCAGTCCGTCGCCGACCGGCAGCAGCGACGACATCAGCTCCTGGCTCTCGCGCACCGAGCGCAGCAGCTCGCGCAGGCGCAGCACCTCCGTCGGCTGCGGCCCGGAGTCGACCGTACGGCCGCCCGCGAATACCCCCTCGAAGACCACGAGACCGCCCGGCCGCAACAGGCGCAACGATTCAGCGAGATAGTCCGCGTACTCCTGGCGGTCGCCGTCGCAGAAGACGAGGTCGTAGCCCGCGTCCGCGAGCCGGGGCAGGACGTCCAGCGCGCTGCCCGGGATGAACCGCGCCCGGTTGCTGGCGAAACCGCAGGCGCGGAAGGCCTGCCGGGCGAACTGCTGGTGCTCGGGCTCCGGATCGACCGTCGTGAGCACCCCGTCCGGGCGCATGCCGTGCAGCAGATGGATTCCGGACACTCCGCAGCCCGTGCCGATCTCCGCGACGGCCTTGGCGTCCACGGAGGCGGCGAGCAGTCGCAGCGCGGCGCCCGTGGCCGGCGACACCGAGCGCAGCCCTGCCTCGCGGGCCCGGTCACGGGCCCAGAGCAGCGCTTCGTCCTCGGCGACGTAGGCGTCGGCGAACGCCCAGCTCGTCTGCCGGTTGCCGGTAATGGCCCTCTCCTGTCCCCGTGGTTGCCTGGGCGTGACTGTATCCGTTGGCGGCGGGAACCCGCAGATGGGACCGGACGTTTAAGGGGAAGAGACGGTGGCCGGATGCGCGACGGGGGGTATGAGGTGGATCAGGACACCGAGCAACTGCTGACGCAGCCGCACGAGCCGTGCCGGCAAGTATCAAATTCTCGTAAAACCGCTTATCCGGAGCTAACGGGCGAGGTGGCTATGGTAGGGGCTCCACTGGACACCACCAGAGCCGACAGGGGAGGTGCGGCTGCGCCCGGGGACCGGGGCGGAGTGCTGCGGCGCTTCCTCGGATCGGCGGGCAGGCCGAAATCCGTGACCGACACCGCTGCTGACCACCACGCCGGTTTCGCCGCAGGCGAGACCCAGACCGCGACCTTCTCCACCGACGCGGACGGGCAGGCGTGGACTCCGCCCACGTGGGAGGAGATCGTCAGCACGCACAGCGCCCGGGTCTACCGCCTGGCCTACCGCCTGACGGGCAACCAGCACGACGCCG
The DNA here is from genome assembly GCF_055558375.1 of Streptomyces sp. NPDC025793. NCBI lineage: Bacteria > Bacillati > Actinomycetota > Actinomycetes > Kitasatosporales > Streptomycetaceae > Streptomyces > Streptomyces sp. NPDC025793. Next base: position 194,305 of record NZ_JBVHMR010000007.1, read on the forward strand.
AGGACCTCACCCAGGAGGTCTTCGTCCGTGTCTTCCGCTCCCTGTCGACGTACTCGCCGGGCACCTTCGAGGGCTGGCTGCACCGCATCACCACCAACCTCTTCCTGGACATGGTCCGGCGCAAGCAGCGCATCCGCTTCGACGCCCTCGGCGAGGACGCGGCCGAGCGCCTGGCCAGCCGCGAGCCCACCCCGCAGCAGCTCTTCAACGACGCGCACTTCGACGCCGACGTCCAGCAGGCCCTCGACACCCTGGCGCCGGAGTTCCGCGCCGCCGTCGTCCTGTGCGACATCGAAGGACTGTCGTACGAGGAGATCGCCGCGACCCTCGGCGTGAAGCTCGGCACGGTCCGCTCCCGTATCCACCGCGGCCGCTCCCAGCTCCGCAAGGCCCTCGCGCACCGCTCCCCGGAGGCCCGTGCGGCCGAGCGGCGCTCCTTCGTGGCCCGTGTCCCCGCTCTGGGAGGAGGGGGCGCGACCGCGTGAGTGGATCCCGGCCGAAACCTGTGGAGAAGGCGCACCGGAAGGCGCATCTCGCCGAACAGCATCTGGGAGACCGACTCTCCGCCCTGGTGGACGGAGAGCTCGGTCACGAGTCGCGTGAGCGGGTCCTCGCGCACCTGGCCACGTGTGCCCGGTGCAAGGCGGAGGCGGACGCCCAGCGCCGGCTGAAGAACGTGTTCGCGGAGGCGGCCCCGCCCCCGCCCTCGGCGAGCTTCCTGGCCCGCCTCCAGGGCCTGCCCGGCGGCGACGGCGCGTCCCCGCCCGGCGGCGGTCTCTTCGGAGGCGACCCCCGGGAGGAGAGCGCCGCAAGAGCCGACGAATCCGGCCCGTCCGGCCTGACCGCCGTACCGGGCGGTGTCCTCGGCGGCTCCGGCATCTTCGGATCCCGGCGCGGTGAGCGGTTCGCCCTCGGCTACGTCCCCCTCCGGCCCGGCACCTCCGTGCCCGCCCCCTCGCGGCCCGCCGTCCCCGCGGACCACGAGCGCGGCTTCCGTATCCATCCGGTCGGCCGCCCGGACGACGGACGCGGCGCCTCGCGCGGTCTGCGGTTCGCGGTCGCCGCCGCCGGGGCGGTGTCCCTGGCCGCGGTCGCCCTCGGCAGCGTCACCACGGCCCTGCCCTCCGACACGACGGCGGACGCGCGCGGCGGCAGCGGCAGCGTCGTCCCGGCCCGCTCGGCCGGCTCGGGCGCGGCCACGCCCGACGGCCAGCGCCGCCGCGCGACCGGCCCGGCGGCCGTCCAGGGCAGCACGCTGCTCGGACAGACCTCGGTGGCGCCGACCTCGATGTCCGCACCGCTGGTGCCCGGAGTGCCGGCCCTCGGCACCGGACAGGCCCAGACCAGCGCGCTTCGCGGTCTGACGGCGCCGGTGATGGCCGGCGTGGCCGCCCTCTCCCCGCTGATACGTCCGCTCGACGACACCGTGGCCTATCCGCTCGCCGCGTGGTCCGCGGTCCCCGGAGCGACCGGCTTCGGCCTGCTGTCCGCCCCCGTCCCCGCCCCCGCGTCCCCCACGGCATCCGCCTCCCCCTCCGCACCGCCGCAGACCCCCTGACCGGCCACTGCGCCCCGGCCCCGCGAACCTGGTTGAATCCTGTGAGGGCCGTTCCCGCGGCGATGACCCGGGGGCGCAGTCGACGTTCCGTGTCCGCCGCCGAAGCGTGCGGCCGCGGCCAGCTGTGGGGAGAGCATGAACGAGGGGAACCGTGTCCCGCCGGGGGAGGAGCCGACGTCGGCCGACCGGCCGGCCGAGCACCGCCGGGAGACCACACCGGGCGACTCGGGGCGGACCTCCGTTCCGACGGATTCCGGGTCGGCCGACGGCGACTTCGAACTGGCCGAGCCGGGCGGGGCCGGGGAGGGCGGGGCCGGGGACGGCACCGCCCGGGCGGCCGGCGCACCGGCCGAGACCGTCCCCGGAGGAACCGCCTGGGCGGCCCCCACCGAGCGTCCCAGGCCCCTGCACGACCCGGACCCCTACGGCACCCCGCCGTACGGCGAGCCGGGCCCCTGGGCCCCCGCACCGCCCGTCCAGCACCCGGCGGCCCAGCAGACGCCCGCACCGACGGCACCGGGGGCACACACGCCGAGCGCAGCAACGCCCCTGCCGGGCGCCCCCGCGCCGGGCGTTCCGGCCTCACCCCCCGAAGCCCCGGCCCAGGTACCCGCCCCTGTCACCCCCGTCGCCCCCGCACTCGGTGCTCCCGCGCCCGCACCCGGTGGGCGGGGCGGGGTCGATGACGATCCCTGGGGGCGGTACGACCCCTGGGCGCCCGGGTCTCCGCAGGAGCAGGCGGTTCGGCGCGGGGTGCTTCAGTACGCCGCGGCCGGGCGGGGGAGGCGGCTGATGGTGGGGTGGACGGTGGTCGTCGCCCTGGTCGCCGCCGGTGTCGGAGGGATCGTCGGCGCGTACGCGGAGCGGCAGGGGCTCGACGGCGAGGTGAGCCTGCCGCAGGCCGGGCGGGTGCCCGCCGGACGTGCGCCGGACAGTGTGGCCGGGATAGCCGCCCGCGCCCTGCCCAGCGTCGTCACCCTGCATGTCAGCGGGACCGACCAGACCGACACCGGCACCGGCTTCGTGCTCGACACCCAGGGGCACATCCTCACCAACAACCACGTCGTCGCCCCCGCCGGATCGAGCGGCGCGATATCCGTGACGTTCAGCAGCGGTGAAAGCGTCCAGGCCAAGGTGGTCGGCCGGGACAGCGGCTACGACCTCGCCGTCGTCCAGGTGCACGGCGTGCACGGACTCACCCCGCTGCCCCTCGGCGACTCCGACGGTGTCCGGGTCGGCGACCCCGTCGTCGCCATCGGCGCCCCCTTCGACCTGGCCAACACCGTCACCTCCGGGATCATCAGCGCCAAGGAGCGGCCCATCACGGCCGGCGGCGAGAAGGGCGACGGGAGCGATGTGTCGTACGTCGACGCGCTGCAGACCGACGCGCCCATCAATCCGGGCAACTCCGGCGGCCCGCTCCTCGACTCGCAGGCCCGGGTGATCGGCATCAACTCCGCCATCCGGTCCGCCGACAGCGGCTCGGACTCGGACGGCGCCCAGGCCGGCTCCATAGGCCTCGGCTTCGCCATCCCGGTGAACCAGGCCAAGCGCGTCGCCGAGGAACTGATCAACGACGGCCGGGCGACCCACCCGGTGCTGGGGGTCACGCTCGACATGGCGTACACCGGCGACGGCGCCCGCATCGACAGCAAGAGCGCGAGCGGCGGTCCCGCCGTCATCCCGGGAGGCCCTGGCGACCGGGCCGGTCTGAAGGCGGGCGACGTCGTCGGCGAGGTCGACGGTCAGCCCGTGCACTCGGCCCGGGAGCTCATCGTCAGGATCCGCGCGCACCGGCCCGGTGACCGGCTACGGCTGACGGTCCGGCGCGGCGGCACCGACCGGGAGGTCCCGCTGGTCCTGGGCGCGGCGGAGCAGAACTGACACAAGTCTCACCTCGGGACGGTACCGGTCGGACGGGAACGCCGGGTACCGTTGACCGACCGAGGACATCAATAGGAGCGTCAGGTGTTCAATGACATAGGACCACTCGAGCTGCTCACGATCGTCGTGATCGCCGTGCTCGTCTTCGGTCCGGACAAGCTCCCGAAGGTCATCCAGGACGTGATGCGCACGATCCGGAAGATCCGCGAGTTCTCGGAGAGCGCGAAGCAGGACATCCGTAACGAACTGGGTCCCGAGTTCAAGGACTTCGAGTTCGAGGACCTCAACCCCAAGACGTTCATCCGCAAGCAGCTGGACAACGACGAACTGGGGCTGAAGGAGATCCGCAACGGCTTCGACCTGAAGAAGGAGATGGCCGAGGTCACGGACGCCGTCAACAGCCGGGACACCGAGACCTCGTCGTCCGCCTCGTCGTCTTCGTCCCCGACATCGTCCTCGCCGTCCTCGGACTCCGGGTCCGGCGGGCGAGTCGACATGACCAAGAAGCCCGAGGAGCCCGGCAACGACGACCGGCCGCCCTTCGACGCGGACGCCACCTGACCGTCGCCGACACGCGCGCGGGCGTGCGCCGCGCACGTGACGCGTTTCATAACACACCCCCGGCGTACGCGTCCTGAACAGGCCGTTCGTGCGACCCACGCACCGACTGCCTGCCTTGCCGCACTCGTTCGTGTGGATATGCTGCCGAGTTGTTGTGCGGACCGGAGGAGTACGCCCGAAGGGGGGCGGGCCGCCCCGGTCCGACGAGAGCGAGGAGGCGTCCGGGCAGATGGAGACGACGAGTCGGGTGGGCGTACAGGCGCCGGCCGCGGAGGGCGGACAGCAGTCCTCCTCCGCCCGGCGTACGGTCGACGGTTATCTTCAGGCGTCTTTCCCGTGGTACGGCCTTGACGAGGCGTTCACCGGGCCGCGCTGGCTGATGCAGGTCGCCACGGCGGCGGACGGCTCCGTCGAGCACGGATCGACAGGGCACGGCGACGAGCCCTCCGTGCGCGGCGAGACGGGCTCCGCCGGTGAGCCGCGGGAGAAGTTCGCGGTGGTGGTCACGGTCGCCGCGCAGCCGTCGCGGCGCAGCGCGGACGGTACGGGGCTGCTGGAGGCCACCTCGGTGTCCTCGGCGGCGTGGCTGGCCGGGGTGGGGCTGCTGTCGTTCACCTGGCCCGGACAGATGGACCACAGCCTGCGGGACGACTGGCTGGAGCAGCAGACCGAGACCGCGTGGGCGCTGGCCGACGATCTCGACGGACCGGAGTGGTCCACGCTGTCCCTCCCGGTGGACGGGGTTGCGGCCTCTTTCTACTACCGGGAGTCCGAGTTCGGCTGGGTGCTCGCCGGTACGACCGGGGCGGGGGTGCACCTGGGCGCGTACGGCCGGGGCATGAGCGCGTACGGACTCGGGTTCGCCGTGGTGAAGGACGTCGCCGCCTACGCGTGACCACGCGCGGGGACCGCATGTCAAAAGGGCGCCGATGGTCTTCGGCGCCCTTTTCCCGTACGGCTGTACGTCGTGCCCGTACGGCTAGAACTTGTTCTTCGGGGTGAGCCCCAGCGACAGGCCGGACAGGCCACGCTGCCGGCCGCCCAGCTTTCCGGCGATCGCCCGCAGGGCGGTGCCCGCCGGGGAGTCCGGGTCGGTGAGGACCACCGGCTTGCCCTCGTCGCCGCCCTCGCGCAGGCGGACGTCGATCGGGATCGAGCCGAGGACCGGGACCGTCGCACCCGTGGTGCGGGTCAGGCCGTCGGCGACGCGCTGGCCGCCGCCCGTGCCGAAGACGTCGACCATCTCGCCGCAGTGCGGGCAGGGCAGGCCGGACATGTTCTCGACCACGCCGACGATCTTCTGGTGGGTCTGTACGGCGATGGAGCCGGCGCGCTCGGCGACCTCGGCCGCCGCCTGCTGCGGGGTCGTGACGACCAGGATCTCGGCGTTCGGGACCAGCTGGGCGACCGAGATCGCGATGTCGCCGGTGCCCGGCGGGAGGTCCAGGAGCAGGACGTCGAGGTCGCCCCAGTACACGTCCGCCAGGAACTGCTGGAGGGCGCGGTGCAGCATCGGGCCGCGCCAGACGACCGGGGCGTTGCCCGGCGTGAACATGCCGATGGAGATGACCTTCACGCCGTTCGCCGACGGCGGCATGATCATGTTCTCGACCTGGGTGGGACGGCCGTCCGCGCCCAGCATGCGCGGCACGCTGTGGCCGTAGATGTCGGCGTCGACCACGCCCACCTTGAGGCCGTCGGCCGCCATGGCCGCCGCCAGGTTGACCGTCACGGAGGACTTGCCGACGCCCCCCTTGCCGGAGGCGACCGCGTAGACGCGGGTGAGGTTGCCCGGCTTGGCGAAGGGGACCTCGCGCTCGGCCTGGCCGCCGCGCAGGGCGCTCGCCAGCTCCTTGCGCTGCTCGTCGCTCATCACGTCCAGCGTGACGTCGACGCGGGTGACCCCCTCGACCCGGGAGACCGCCTCGGTGACGCGCTGGGTGATGGTGTCCCGCATGGGGCAGCCGGAGACCGTCAGATAGACGGTGACCGCGACCGCTCCGTCCGCACCGATCTCCACCGATTTGACCATCCCCAGTTCGGTGATGGGGCGGTTGATCTCGGGGTCGTTCACCGTCGCCAGTGCCTCGCGCACAGCGTCTTCCGTAGCCATAAGGACGATGGTACGGCGCGGCGTGGGGCCTTCGGGATGCCCCTCAGCGGTCGTCTGTGTCACGTCCCGGCGACCGTTCTGACCGTTCCGCCGGGAATACGACACGGTCGCTGCGGCCCTGGCGCTCCTCCAGCTCCTTCAGCAGGTCCTGGAGTTCCGAGCGCATCCAGTCGCGGGTCGCCACCTCGCCGAGGCCCAGGCGCAGGGTGGCGATCTCCCGCGTCAGGTACTCGGTGTCGGCGATCGACCGCTCGTTCTGCTTGCGGTCCTGCTCCAGGTTGACCCGGTCGCGGTCGTCCTGCCGGTTCTGCGCGAGCAGGATCAGCGGGGCCGCGTAGGAGGCCTGGAGGGACAGGGCCAGGGTCAGGAAGATGAACGGGTACTGGTCGAAGCGCAGGGCCATGGGCACGGTGACGTTCCACAGCACCCACAGGATGATGACGACCGTCATCCAGACGATGAAACGGCCCGTGCCCAGGAACCGGGCGATCTTCTCCGACATCACGCCGAAGGCCTCGGCGTCCCACTCGGGCAGGTACCGGCGCCGGGGCGGGCGCGGCTGGTCCAGGCGGGGCGTGCGGTGCCGGGTGGCCGCCGTCGCGCCCACCGGGGTGCGCTCGCGGGTGCCGCTCTCGCGCTCAGGAGTCATGCGTGGCCGCCCCCTCTCCCTCGTATCCGTCGTCCAGGTGGAACTCGTGCTCCCGCCAGTCCTCGGGCAGCATGTGGTCCAGTACGTCGTCCACGGTCACCGCGCCGAGCAGCCGCCCGGCCTCGTCCACCACGGGCGCGGCGACCATGTCGTAGGTGGCGAAGAACCCGGCGACGGCGGGCAGCGCCGCGTCCGGGTCGAGCGGTTGCAGATCGGTGTCGACGATCGAGCTGACCAGCGTGTAGGGCGGGTCGCGCAGCAGTCGCTGGAAGTGGACCGTGCCCAGGTACTTGCCGGTCGGGGTCTCGTCGGGCGGGCGGCAGACGTAGACCTGGGCGGCGAGGGCGGGGGAGAGGTCGGGGTTGCGGACCCGGGCGAGGGCGTCGGCGACGGTGGCGTCCGGGCGCAGCACGATCGGTTCGGTGGTCATCAGACCGCCGGCCGTGTGCTCCTCGTACGACATCAGGCGCCGCATCTCGGCCGCGTCGGCGGGCTCCATCAGGTTCAGCAGCCGTTCCTTGTCCGCCTCGGGCAGCTCGGAGAGCAGGTCGGCCGCGTCGTCGGGGTCCATGGCCTCCAGCACGTCCGCCGCCCGCTCCTCCTTCAGCTTGCCGAGGATCTCGATCTGGTCGTCCTCCGGGAGCTCTTCGAGGACGTCGGCCAGCCGGTCGTCGTCGAGCGCGGCGGCGACCTCGGCGCGGCGCTTGGCGGACAGGTGGTGCAGGACGTTGGCGAGGTCGGCGGGGCGCAACTGCTCGAAGGTGGCGAGCAGGCTCTCGGCGCCCTGCCCGTGCTCCTCCAGCGAGAAGCCGGTGACGGCCGACCACTCGACGGTCAGCGTCTCGCCCTTGGCCCGCCGGAAGGCGCCGCCCTTCCTGCCCTTGCGGACGAAGACCCGGTCGATCTCCCAGTCGCGGCGGGCGGGCAGCTGCTGCACGGACACGTCGAGGACCGTGGCCTCCTCGCCGGTCTCGGTGAGCGTCACGCGCCGGTCCAGCAGCTCACCGAAGACCAGCCGTTCGGTGGGCCGCTGCTCGAAGCGCCGGACGTTCATCACGCCGGTGGTGATGACCTGGCCGGACTCGATGCCGGTCACCCGGGTCATGGGCAGGAAGATCCGGCGCCGGGTGGACAGCTCGACCACCAGCCCCAGCACGCGCGGGGGCCGTCTGCCGACGCGCATCATGACGACGAGGTCGCGGACGCGGCCCACGACATCGCCGTTGGGGTCGAAGGCGGGGACCCCGGCGAGGTGCGAGACGAAGATCCGGGGGGCGCCGGCTGCCATGGCTGTGCTTCCTCTGCTGACGTGGCCTGGGAATCTCCCTTAAGAGGGTGTTCCGCTTTCTTTACGAAGTGGTCGGTGAATTGCTCGTATTTGCCCGCTCGGGTGCGCTTCAGGCTAGCCCGTGGCGGTCGGACACGCCCTGGTGGGGGGTCCGGACGGACTGACTCCGCCGGGCGGCCGGGGCACCGGTACGCTGCCGTACGCCGCTCAGGACCCGACAGAAAGGCAGCTCCACCGGTGACTGCGATTCCCCAGGGCCGAACCCGCCGGACCGCGCGGGCGACCGCGATCTGCGCACTGGCGGTGACAGGGGTGGCGGTGCTGGGCGGCTGCGGCGGCGACGATCCGGACGCGGGCACCAACGGCGTGGGCAAGCTGCCCGCCGAGCAGATCCAGACGAGGACCCGCGCGGCGGCGGACGGGGCGGCTGCGGTACGGCTGGCCGGCACGGTGGTCACCAGCGGCCGTACGTACCAGCTGGACATGCGCCTGAAAGAGGACGGCGGCACCGGGTCGGTGACCGCGCAGGGGGCGACCTTCCAGCTGCTGCGGGTCGGTCAGCAGCTCTATCTGAAGGCCGACTCGGACTTCTGGAGCCACGCGGGCGGCAGCGGCAACGGCGGCAGCGACGGCGGCGGTGACGGCACGGCCGGCAAGCTGAACGGCAAGTACGTGAAGGTGCCGCAGGGGGACCCCGCGTACAAGAAGTTCAGCGGGTTCACGGACAAGTCCGTCCTGCTCGACGGGCTGCTGACGCTGCACGGCAGCCTGGCGACCGACGGCCACCACGACCAGTCGGGCACCCCCACCATCCGCATCACCGCCGACCAGGGCTCCGGCGGCACCCTCGACGTCTCCCTCCAGGGCACCCCCTACCCTCTCCGCCTGGTCCGCGCCGGCGGTGCGGGCACGCTCAGCTTCTCGGACTGGGGCAAGGACTTCACGGTCACGGAACCGGACCAGGGGGACACGGTGGACTACGGCAGGCAGTTGCCGACGTCGTAGCGGCTGCCCGGCGCCGGATCCGGCACTACTTCCGCCGTCGCCTGCCGAGCAGCTTCGGCAGCCCTGCCGGAATCGGCTCCCTGGTGGTCGCCGGAGTGGGCACCGGACGCTCCGCCAGGCTGTCGTCGGGCAACGGCACCACGGACCCGGCCGGAGTCAGGCGCAGCACCCGGCACTCGCGGGCCCAGCGCCCCGGCATCGCCTCGCCGTCCGGCGCGTTCAGGCGCTTGCCCTTCAGCTCGGCGACGGCAGCCTCCCACTCCTCGGAGCCGGCCGTCGCTTCGGTCACGGTCACCGGGCACGTGACGAGCCGGCCGCCCTTGTCCTTGCCCCGCACGGTCACCTCGGCGAAGCCGCCGTCGACCAGCGCCGGCAGCGGCTGCTCCCCGGGCCCGTCGCCGACCACGTACACCGCGCCCTGGTGCCACACGTGCCACAGCGCACGCGCGGCCGGGGCGCCGGTGCCCCTGACCCAGACCAGGCCGGACTTCTTCGCGGCTTCCTCGATGAGGGCCTGGTCGAGAAGGGCCTGGTCGAGGGGGGCCGGGCCGGGCAGATCGCTCGTCATGCGCCCAGCCTATCGAGCGGCGCTCACAGCCAGCCGTTGCGCTTCAGCACCCGGTGGATGCCCACGCACATGCCGATGGTGAGGCTCAGGACCAGCGGGTAGCCGTACTTCCAGTGCAGCTCCGGCATGTTGTCGAAGTTCATGCCGTACACGCCCGTCACCATCGTCGGTACGGCGATGATCGCGGCCCAGGCGGTGATCTTGCGCATGTCCTCGTTCTGTGCGACGGAGGCCTGCGCCAGGTTGGCCTGGAGGATGGAGTTGAGCAGCTCGTCGAAGCCGATGACCTGCTCCTGGACCCGGGCGAGGTGGTCGGCGACGTCCCGGAAGTACTTCTGGATGTCCGGGTCGACCAGCCGCATCGGCCGCTCGCTCAGCAGCTGCATGGGCCGCAGCAGCGGCGCGACCGCCCGCTTGAACTCCAGCACCTCGCGCTTGAGTTGGTAGATCCGCGCCGAGTCCACACCGCGCGAGACCTTGCCGCCCGGGCCCGGCGAGAAGACCTCGGTCTCCACCTCGTCGATGTCGTCCTGCACGGCGTCGGCGACCGCGATGTAGCCGTCGACGACGTGGTCGGCGATGGCGTGCAGCACCGCCGAGGGGCCCTTGGCCAGCAGCTCCGGGTCGTCCTGGAGGCGGTGGCGCAGCGCCCGCAGCGAGCCCTTGCCGCCGTGCCGGACGGTGATGAAGAAGCTCCGGCCGGTGAAGCACATCACCTCACCGGTCTCCACGACCTCGCTGCTGTCGGTGAGCCGGTCGTGCTCGACGTAGTGGATGGTCTTGAAGACGGTGAAGAGCGAGTCGTCGTAGCGCTCCAGCTTCGGGCGCTGATGGGCCTGCACCGCGTCCTCGACGGCCAGCGGGTGCAGCCCGAACTCGCCCGCGATACCGGCGAATTCGGCCTCGGTCGGCTCGTGCAGCCCGATCCACACGAAGCCGCCGTCGCGGCGCACCTGGCGCATCGCCTCGTGCGGGCTCAGCGGCTTGCCGCTCTCGACCCGGCGGCCGTCGCGGTAGACGGCGCAGTCCACGACGGCCGAGGAGGTGCCGGGGTCGCGGGTGGTGTCGTACGGGGCGGTGTCCCCGCGCAGCGAGGAACGGGACGACGAGCGGACCACGGCGCGCAGGTCGCGGATCATCGACATGGGCGGGCTCCTTCGCGGGCAGGCAGCGAGAGCGCGTGACGACGGGTGGAACCACCCGGAATGAGGACGGTCCTGGCTACGGGATGTTCGGCACGTCCACAAAGCGGGGAGCACCGCACCGTCGCGGTGGCGACTTCGCTGCTGATGCGGAACTGACGTTGATCAGACGGATCAGGCGAGGCGAAACGAAGTGCTCTTCCGAAGGGCAACGCGCGCGGGAAGGCGGCAGCGGCCAGCCAGAGACCAGATCAGCGGGCGGAAGAGCGAGTGGTACTACCAGGTCGACTTCGATCCATGACAGCCCCACCTCCTCCGGCCGGTCCCTCGTGAGGGAGTCTCTTCGTGGGCTCAGGTTAGCAGCCGCCCGAACTGTCAAGGCGCCGCTTTGCCCGTCACTGACGAGTTCTATGCTCGCCGCATGGTCGATGTTCTTCCTCTGGTCGAGGCACGGTTGAGCACCGCGCTGGGCGAACCGGACGCGCGCGCCGCCGTCACCTTCCTCGGCACGGACCGCGTCGAGGTGCTCCGGTTCCGGGAGGGGGACCTCCTGCGGTACGCCACCCTCGGCATGTCCCGGCACCCCATGACCGACCCGACGGCGGCGGTCGCGGACCCGGTCAAGGGGCCTCGCGCCGAGCTGGTCCTCTCGGTCCGCGCGGGCCGGGCGGACACCGACAAGGTGCTGCGCCCGCTCGCCGTGCTGGCCGCGTCCCCGCAGGTGGAGGGTCTGATCGTGACGCCCGGCGCCTCCCTGGACACCGGCGAGCCACTGTGGCCCGGCGCCCCCTTCACCTCGGTGCTGGTGGGCGAGCCGGGCGGGCTGGTCGAGGATCTGGAGCTGGACGACCCGATGGATCCCGTACGGTTCCTGCCGCTGCTGCCGATGACCCCGAACGAGGCCGCCTGGAAGCGGGTGCACGGCGCCCAGGCCCTCCAGGAACGCTGGCTCGCCCAGGGGACGGACCTGAGGGACCCGGCCCGCACGTCCGTCCCGCTGGACTGAACCCGGCGTGACCGAACTCACCAACGCGAGGCTGATTCCGGTCAGTTGGCGAACGCGCTGACGCCGTCCTCCGTGGCGTGCGCCACGTCCCGCTCCGCCACCTCGTGGGTGAGGGCGCGGCGCCGTACGACGACCACCGCCGCGCCCAGCAGCGCGGTGGTCCCCGCGACCACGAACGGGACGTGGATGTCCGTCCACTCCTCGATCTTCGGCGCGAAGTAGGGGGCCGCTGCGGCCGCGAACCAGCGGACGAAGTTGTAGCCCGCGCTCGCCACCGGGCGCGGAGCGTCCGAGACGCCGAGGGCCAGCTCGGTGTACACGGTGTTGTTCACGCCGATGAGGGCGCCGGACAGGACCGTGCAGACGACGGCCGTGGTGTGGTCGCCGTAGCCGAGGACGAGGACGTCCGCGGCGAGCAGCACCAGCGAGCCGCCGAGCACCTTCAGCGAGCCGAGGCGGGCCTGCATGCGCGGGGCCACGATCACCGAGAAGACGGCGAGCAGCACGCCCCAGGCGAAGAACACCGCGCCCGAGCGGTACGGCGTCATGTTCAGCACGAACGGCGTGAAGGCCAGCACCGTGAAGAACGTGTAGTTGTAGAAGAAGGCGGAGACCGCCGCCGAGGCGAGGCCGCCGTGGCCGAGCGCCCTGATCGGGTCGAGCACCGAGGTCCTCCGGGCCGGCTTCGGCTGTTCCTTCAGGAACATCGTGATGCACAGGAAGCCGATCGCCATCAGCGTGGCCGTCCCGAAGAACGGGTAGCGCCAGCTGACGTTGCCGAGGATCGCGCCGAGCAGCGGGCCGCAGGCCATGCCGAGGCCGAGCGCGGACTCGTACAGCAGGATCGCCGCCGCGCTCCCGCCGGCCGCCGCGCCGACGATGACCGCGAGGGCGGTCGACACGAACAGGGCGTTGCCGAGGCCCCAGCCCGCCCGGAAGCCGACCAGCTGGCCGACGGTGTCCGACGTGCCGGCCAGGCCCGCGAAGACGACGACGAGGGCGAGGCCGAGCAGCAGGGTCCTGCGGCCGCCGATCCGGCTGGAGGCGAAGCCGGTCAGCAGCATCGCCACCGCGGTGATCAGGAAGTACGAGGTGAAGAGCAGGGACACCTGGCCGGCCGTGGCGTGCAGGCCCCGTGCGATGGACGGCAGGATCGGGTCGACGAGTCCGATGCCCATGAAGGCGACGACGGAGGCGCCGGCCGTGGCCCATACGGCCTTCGGTTGTCGCAACAGGTCCATCTGTGTCTCCCCTTGCCTCTTCCGACTAAGTTAGTTCGCCTAATAAATGTAATATGCATACAGTTGCTCGCGTCAAGGGTTCCGTCCGGACGGGTGATCGTCCTTGACGTGGGCGGGCAGGGGTAGGACCGTGGGGCCCTATGAGGGGCGAACCCAGTTGCCCGAGGTGTGGTGGCCGGGTCAGGGCGCCCGGTCTCTTCGCCGATTCGTGGCAGTGCGACGTGCACGGCACGGTGTATCCGCTGCAGCCCGTGATCCCGCCCAGCGTCGAAGCCCTCGCCGCCGTTGTGCCGCGCACCCACGTCCCGGTGTGGATGCCCTGGCCGCTGCCGGTCGGCTGGCTCTTCACGGGGGTGGCCTACGCGGGCGACGACCGCAGCGGGGGCCGCGCCAGCGCCGTGGCCTGCACCGGTCCCGGCCCGCTCGGCGGCCCGGCCGAACTCGTCCTGGTCGCCGAGGAGCTCGGCGTCGGCCTCGGCGCGCGCTACGCGGGCATCGACGGCCCGGACCCGGGGCCGTACATGAACATCGAGAAGCCACCCGACGCCAAGGTGCTGGCCGTCGGCCGCCCGACCCCGCTCTGGCACGTCTTCCGCACCCCCGAGGACCGCGCGGTCTTCGCGGGCGAGGCGCTCGGCATGTGGCTGTGGGCGGTGATGTGGCCCGAGCAGTCCGGGCTGCTCATGTACGACGAGCTGGTGCTGACGGATCTGCGGGACGCGGGGGCGGAGCTGGATCTGGTGCCCTGTGGGGCGTTGTCGCCGCGCTTGCTTCGGCCGTAGGCCTCTTGGGGGCTCGAAGTACCGGTACCATCGATTGTCCCCCCTTTGAATCGTCGGTGTCTGGAGTCCTTGTGCGTATAGATCTGCACTGTCACTCCACGGCTTCCGACGGTACGGACACCCCGGCCGAGCTGGTGCGGAACGCTGCCGCCGCCGGGCTGGACGTCGTCGCGCTGACCGATCACGACACCACGCGCGGGTACGGCGAGGCGATCGCCGCGCTGCCCGCGGGGCTGACCCTGGTCACCGGGGCCGAGCTGTCCTGCCGTGTCGACGGCGTGTCCATGCACCTGCTGGCCTACCTCTTCGACCCCGAGGAGCCCGCGCTCCTCGCCGAGCGGGAGCTGGTGCGCGACGACCGGGTGCCGCGCGCCCGGGGGATGGTCGCGAGGCTCAACGACCTCGGGGTGCCGGTCACCTGGGAGCAGGTCGAGCGGATCGCCGCCGGCGGTTCCGTGGGGCGGCCGCACGTCGCCACCGCGCTCGTCGAGCTGGGCGTCGTCCCGACCGTGAGCGACGCGTTCACCGAGGAGTGGCTGGCCGACGGCGGGCGGGCCTTCGTCCAGAAGCACGAGACCGACCCCTTCGAGGCGATCCGGCTGGTCAAAAACGCGGGCGGGGTCTGTGTCTTCGCGCATCCGGCCGCCGCCAAGCGGGGCCGGACCGTTCCCGAGGCGCGCATCGCCGAGATGGCGGCGGCCGGTCTGGACGGCGTCGAGGTCGATCACATGGACCACGACGCCGACGCGCGCGACCGGCTGCGTGGGCTCGCGAAGGACCTGGACCTGCTGGTCACGGGCTCCTCGGACTACCACGGCAGCCGCAAGACCGTCGCCCTCGGCGCCTGCACGACCGACCCCGAGGTGTACGGGGAGATCACGCGACGCGCCACCGGCGCGTTCCCGGTGCCGGGCACCGGCGGAGCCTGAGGCCGGCACCGGCACCGGCCCCACCGACTCACGCCCGTATCACTTCTTTCCGCAAGGCCTGCTTCCGCATGTTCGACATCGCCGTCTTCGGCTCCCTGTTCCTGACCCTTTTTGTCATCATGGATCCCCCGGGGATCACCCCGATCTTCCTCGCTCTGACCGCCGGACGGCCGGGCAAGGTGCAGAAGCGGATGGCCTTCCAGGCCGTCTGCGTGGCGTTCGGAGTCATCGCCGTCTTCGGCGTACTCGGGCACCAGATCCTGAACTACCTGCACGTGTCCGTGCCCGCGCTGATGATCGCGGGCGGTCTGCTGCTCCTGCTGATCGCGCTGGACCTGCTCACCGGCAAGACCGACGAGCCGAAGCAGACGAAGGACGTGAACGTCGCCCTCGTGCCGCTCGGCATGCCGCTGCTCGCCGGGCCCGGGGCGATCGTGTCCGTGATCCTGGCCGTGCAGAAGGCCGGCAGTGTGGCCACGCAGATCTCCGTGTGGTCCGCGATCCTCGCGATCCACGTCGTGCTGTGGCTGGTGATGCGTTACTCGCTGCTGATCATCCGGGTCATCAAGGACGGCGGTGTCGTCCTCGTGACGCGACTCGCGGGCATGATGCTCTCCGCGATCGCCGTGCAGCAGATCATCAACGGGATCACTCAGGTGATCCGGGGGAGCTGAGCCGTCCTCGGCCCGGCTCCCCCGGAAAGTGTGAGTGCGGTCGTCCCGTTACGAGGCCGGGGTCTCGGCCGGGCGGATCCACAGGCGCTGTCCGATGGCGGCGGCCTGCTGAACGATCCGGTTGACGGAGGCGGCGTCCACGACGGTGCAGTCCACGGTGGTGCCGTCGACCTCGTCGAGTCGCCTGATCTCGAAGCGCACGGGCTTCTCCCTTCGTCTGGTCATCCTCCTGCGGAGAACTACTGGTGACGTTGCTGTCGTACGCCCTAGTCAACGCGCTTCATGTTACAAACATTCCCTACGCTAAAGAAATTTTTCGAACGACTAATTACTAGCGGGTAAGGAACCGATCGGGACCGGTTGTGTTCGCAGTGTGACCACCGGGACAATGGGGGCGATGAGTGACGACCCGGCGGCCCTGGCCGCCCGCATCGACCGCACGAACGAGCTGCTGGAGCGCATGCTCGCCGAAGTGGCGAAGACGCCCTCCACACACGCGATCTTCGTCGACGCGGGCTATCTGTACGCGGCCGCGGGCCGGCTGGTCGCCGGCACCGAGGACCGCCGGGCCTTCGACCTCGACGCCGAGGGGCTGATCGACGCGCTGATCGACAAGGCCCGCACGATCTTCGCGGACAGCCGGCTGCTGCG
Organism: Streptomyces sp. NPDC025793; assembly: GCF_055558375.1. Lineage (NCBI taxonomy): Bacteria > Bacillati > Actinomycetota > Actinomycetes > Kitasatosporales > Streptomycetaceae > Streptomyces > Streptomyces sp. NPDC025793. The sequence continues at coordinate 210,356 of NZ_JBVHMR010000007.1, forward strand.
CGTCTACTGGTACGACGGCGCCCGCCGCCGCATCCACACCGCCGAGCAGCAGACCATCGCCGAACTGCCCGACGTCAAGGTCCGCCTCGGCAACCTCAACGCCAACAACCAGCAGAAGGGCGTCGACTCGCTGATCCGCTCGGACCTGGAGTCGCTGGCCCGCCACCGCGCCATCAGCGACGCCGCCCTCCTCGGCGGGGACGAGGACCTGGTCTCGGCGGTCGAGGCGGCCCAGGGCTACGGCGCCCGGGTCCACCTGTGGGGCATCGAGGCGCCCGACGGCCGCAACCAGGCCGAGCCCCTGCTCTGGGAGGTCGACAGCCAGCGCACCTTCGAGCTGGAGTTCTTCAAGCCGTACGTCTCGCGCCGAACCGCCGCCGCGTACGACGCCTCCGCCGGGGCCCGGCCCAGCCGCGAGGACGTCCGCTTCGTCGGCGCCCAGATCGCGGCGAAGTGGCTGGCCTCCCGGGGCCGCGACGCGCTGGTCGAGCTGCTGCCCGGCCACCCCTACCTGCCCGGCTCCGTCGACCAGGACCTGCTGGTCGAGGCCGAGGGCCTGCTCCAGTACTCCCTGCGCGGCCAGGCCGATCTGCGCCGCGCCCTGCGCGACGGATTCTGGGAGCACCTGCAGGCGCAGTACTGATGCGGCGCCGGCGGGCGGACGCGTCGGCTGATGGTGATGCGTCGGCGGGCGGCGACGCGTCGGCGGGTCGTGGCACGTCGGCGGCCGGTGCCGAGTCCCCTGGTGTGGGGCGGGAGGGCACCGGCCGCAGTCTGGCCGCCGGGGCTGCGCCAGTGGTGCACTGGCGGTGATGCGGAGCCCGCCCTGTGGTTCCCTTGCGGGAAGCGGAGGCGTGAACCGGTAGCTCACCCGGCTTTCTTCCTGTGGCCCATCCGCGAAAACCGGCCGGTAATTCGAATATTTCCAGCCAGTGCCCGCGAGGGGGTGTATCCACGTGGTCACTGGTGAGCACACTGGCAGGCCAGCGCCGCGCACCACCGAGCATGCAGGACTCACCTACACGCTTTCTACGGGAGATCTTTCGGAGTAAAGCCAACACCATTAATTACACTGACTGACTGTCAACAACGCCGGGGGATCAGCACCAGTGAACAAACGAGCACTGAAACGCCTGCTCAAAGACCGACGCGCACTCATCGCCCCCGAAGCCCACGGCCTCACGCGCCCCACCGGACCCGGCCGGCGTGCCCCCGGCCTGTCCCAGCACCAGGTCGACCAGCTCGTCAACCGCGCCTTCGGCACGTACCACCGCCTGGAATCCGGCACGTATCCCCACGCGCCGGTCGACCTGCTGCGCGACATAGCCCGCCTGTTCGCGCTCAACGAGCAGGAGTGGATCTCGCTGTGCCGGTACGCGCGCGGCGAGGACCCGCCCAGCCCGCTCTACGACACCAGCGGCAACGCCGTCCCCTCCGTCTGGGAGGATGCCGTCGCCGCCGTGACGCACCCGGCCTACGTCACCGACGCCTCCTGGAACCTGCTCACCTGCAACGAGCAGTTCCACCGCCTCTTCGCGTCCGGGCGGGCCCCCGAGAACACCATGCGCTGGATGCTGATCGACGGTCGCGAGCAGCTCACCGACTGGCCGAACGCGTGGGCGCCGCTCGTCATGCCCCAGCTCCAGGCCGCGCTCGCGCAGCGCCCCGACGACAAGGTGCTGCGTGAGATCGAGCGGGAACTCCTCGGTGATCCCCTCGCCCGCCCGCTGTACGAAGTGGGCGGCGCTTCGGTCCACCCCGACGGCGACGAACGGCCGATCTGTCACGCGGCCGACGGTCCGGGCTGGGTGACGATGTGCGTGGCGCAGCCGATGTCGGCCCCCGGGGCGAGGTTCATGATTCTCATTTTTCGGCCAGGTGCACGGCGATCAAGTCAGCGTCCTCCGATGCTTCAAGCTCGCTGAGCGCGCTGAAATCCCCTTCCTTTGCCCGCGTTTGACGGGTAGCGCGAGAGCATGACCTGGACGGCAGGGAAACGAACCAGCCAACTTTGCCGTACTTTGACCTCCACCAGGTTACGCGTCCTAGGGGGGACCCATGCCCGTCAAGATCGCCCGCCCGAGCACGGCCCTCGCCGCGCACAAGGTCACCACGGGCGAGATAGCCGACGACATCCGCACCCACCACCCCGACCATCCGCGCCTCGGCGCGATCCTCCGCGTCCTCGGCAACTGCGGTGTCGAGACCCGGTACTTCACCCAACCGCTGAACTCGCCCACCGTCGGCGGTACCGCCTCCATAGGGGAGCGCGCGCCCCGGGCCTTCGCCGACTCTCTCGACATGGCGGAGCGCGCGGCCCGTTCCGCCATGCGCAGCCACGGCCTCGGACCGGGCGACATCACCGGCCTGATCACCACCCACGCCACGAGCTGGGCCGTACCGAACCTCGACATCCACCTCGTCGACCGGCTCGGCCTGCGCCCCACCGTCCGTCGCACCGCCCTGACGACCGGGGCCTGCGCGGGCGGCGCCACCGCCCTCGTCCGCGCGGTGGAGCAGGCGCTGCTCCACCCCGGCTCCCGCGTCCTCGTCGTCGCCGCCGAGGTGCTGTCCGCGGCCTACAACCACACGGACACCAGGATCGAGCACATGATCTACAAGGCGCTGTTCGGTGACAGCGCGGCCGCCACCGTCGTCAGCGACGAGCCCCTCGGCCCCGGCCTCACCCTCGACAGCCCGGAGGGACTGTTCGAGTACGTCCTGCCGGGTTCGCTCGACTTCTACGCGGGTCGTATCGACGGCAGCGGCCTGCATTTCGACTCCACCAAGGCCGCGCTGGGCGGGGCCAGGCACGTCATCCCTGCCTTGGTCGACTGGCTGGGCGACCGCCCGGTAACGGTCCCGGTCATCCATCCCGGCTCCCGGCCGATCATCATGGACACCGCCACGGCCCTCGGCCTCACCGAGGACGACGCCCGCCACTCGCTCGACACCCTCTCGGAAGAGGGAAACCTCGGAGGAGTATCGGTTCTCCGCGTCCTCGAACGCACCCACGGCCGCCCTCCGGCCGACGGCGAGCAGGCCCTGATCGTCGCCTACGGCCCCGGTTTCAGCGTCTGCGCCCTGCACGCCACGTGGACCGACTAGGACAGGGCGGTCAGAAGTGGCACACTGAAGACGGCTGTCCTGCTCTGCATCCCCCGTCGGGGCAGGGCAGTCGTCCTGCGTCAGCGGCTCATACGGTGGCCACGGGCGGCACGTCCGCCGCGCCCGTCGCGTCCGCCCCGTCCGCCGCGTCCCAGAAGTCGGCGATGGCCTCGGCCGTGGCGAGCGGCCGGTCGGTGTTGGGCGAGTGCTCCGCGTCCGCGACGACTGTGCGCCGGGCCCGCAGCCGTACCGCCATCGCGTCGAGCAGCGGCAGCGGCCAGGTGTCGTCCCTGTCGCCCGACAGCACATGGAACGGCAGCGGTAGGGCGGCCAGTTCGGCGACCCGGTCCGGCTCCGTGCACAACTGGCGTCCGGTGGCGAGGAGTTGGGCGGGCCTGGTGCCCAGCCAGCGGCGCCGCAGATCGTCCCGGTCGTCGAGTCCGCCGTCGAGCGCGGCCGTCTCGGTCTCCTCGGGCGTCTCCATCGACTGGATCGTGTCCCAGACGTCGGCCATGTCCATCACCGCGAGCGCGTCCCGCAACAGCTTCACGCGCTGCTGCTGGGACGGCGAGATCTGCGCCGGGCCCGACGCCATCAGGGTCAGCGACCGGAAGGGCGCGTGGTCCAGCAGCACGGCCGCGCGCGAGATCTGCCCGCCGAGCGAGTGCCCCAGCAGATGCACCGGGCTCCCGGCTCCGACGGCCTCCGCCTGCGCGAGCACGTCCTGCGCCAACTCGGCCTGGGCGTAGACGCGTTCATCGGTCTCGGGCCCGGCGGACTCGAACTGCCCGCGCCCGTCGACGGCCACCGTCCGGTACCCGCGCCGCGCGAGCGGCACGTGCAGCGGATTGAAGTCCTCCTTGCTCCCGGTGAACCCCGGCAGCAACAGCGCGACCCCTCGGGGCTCCACCCCGTCGGCCACGGGCGCGTCGACGACGGCGAACTCCCCACGCGCGGTACGCAGCGCGTACGCACGGGCACCGGGGGGCGGGACGAAGGTGGCGGGCCTGCTCATGGGGAGAGGCTATCGGTCGGGCGGCACACGGAACGGAGCGGGAGTGGCTACGCCGGATACGCGACGGCCCGGCCCACGGGGAGTGGGCCGGGCCGTCGGTGACGGGCGTTCCGGATCAGCCTTCGGCTGCCTCGACGACCGCCGTGGCCTTACGGGTCCGGCGCCGCGGCTTGGCCTCCGGCTCCTCGGTGGCCTGCGCCGGGATCTCGGCGGTGGCCACCTCGGCGACGGCCTTGCGGGTCCGGCGTGCCTTGGGAGCGGCTGCCTCGACGGCACCGTCCGCGTCGGCGACCGTGGCGGCGGCCTTGCGGGTGCGGCGGGGCTTGGCCTCCGCTTCCGCGGCCTCGGGCGCGGCGGCCGCCGTCTTGCGGGTCCGGCGCGGCTTGGCCTCGGCCTCGGGGGCGTCGGTCGAGTCCGGCGCGGCGGCTGCCGTCTTCCGCGTGCGGCGGGGCTTGGCCTCGGCCTCCGGGGCCTCGGCCGTGGCGGCGGTCTTGCGGGTGCGGCGGGGCTTGGCCTCGGCCTCGGGGGTGTCGGTCGTCTCCGGGGCGGCGGCTGCCGTCTTGCGGGTGCGGCGCGGCTTGGTCTCCGTGGCCTCGGCGGTTTCGACAGCGGTTGTGGCGGCCGTCTTCCGCGTGCGGCGGGGCTTGGCCTCGGCCTCGGGGGCGTCGGTCGCGTCCGGCGCGGCGACTGCCGTCTTCCGCGTGCGGCGCGGCTTGGCCTCGGCCTCGGGGGCGTCGGTCGCGTCCGGCGCGGCGACTGCCGTCTTCCGCGTGCGGCGCGGCTTGGCCTCGGCCTCCGGGGCCTCGGCCGTGGCGGCGGTCTTGCGGGTGCGGCGGGGCTTGGCCTCGGCCTCGGGGGTGTCGGTCGTCTCCGG